>DASSLQ010000259.1:0-11838 GCA_035689325.1 Burkholderiales bacterium
CGCAACACGCTCGGCCAGTACGTCCCGGACGCGATCGCGCGGCGGCTGCTCGCCGCGCACGGCCGGCTCGAGCCGGTCGAGGCAAAGGCCACGGTGCTGATGTGCGACATCGAGGGCTTCGCCGCGCTCACCGACGCGCTCGGGCCGCGGCGGGTGTTCGAATTCCTGAACGCCTATTTCGAGCGCGTCGTCGCCGCCGTCGAAGCGCACGGCGGCGTCGTCACCCAGTTCCAGGGCGACGCCATCCTCGTAGTGTTCAACCTGCCGCTGCCCGACCGCGATCACGCGGCGCAGGCGCTGCGCGCGGCGCTCGAAATCGTGCGCGCCTGCGACGAGCAGGCCTTCGCCGGCGTGCGCACGCGCAACCGCATCGGCATCAGCACCGGGCGCGTGGTGGCGGGCGCGGTCGGCTCGAGCGGGCGGCTCTCCTATACCGTGCACGGCAACGCCGTGAACCTCGCCGCGCGCATCGAGCTGCTCAACAAGGACTACGGCACGCGCATCCTGCTTACCGACAAGAGTGCCGAGCGCTGCCCGGGCTTCGCGCTGCGCAAAGTGGCAGACGCGCAGGTGCGCGGCTACGCCGAGCCAGTGCCGCTCTACACGCCGGTTTGAGAAGCTAGGGCAGCAGGACGGCGGCGCCGGAGAGGGTCCCGGCGCGCAGGTCGCCGAACGCGTCGTTCGCACGCTCGAGCGGATAGGTCCGCACCGTAGTCTTGAGCGGCACGCGCGCGGCGACCTGCATGAAGCGCTCGCCGTCGGCGCGCGTCAGGTTGGCGACGGAGACGATCTGGCGCTCGCCCCACAGCCATGCATAGGGAAAGCCCGGGATGTCGCTCATGTGGATGCCGCCGCAGACCACGCGACCGCCTTTCTTCACGGCGCGCAGCGCCTGGGGCACGAGCGCGCCGACCGGCGCGAAGATGATGGCCGCGTCGAGCGGCTCCGGCGGCGGCTCGTCCGAGGCGCCGGCCCAATGGGCGCCGCATTCGAGCGCGAAGCGCTGCGCCGGCTCGTCGCCCGCTCGCGTGAAGGCAAAGACGCGACGTCCGTCGGCGCGCGCTACCTGCGCGAGCAGATGGGCGGCGGCGCCGAAGCCGTAGAGCCCGATCGTGCCGCCGTCACCCGCAAACCGGTAGCAGCGGTAGCCGATCAGCCCGGCGCAGAGCAAAGGCGCCGCCTGCGCATCGTCATAGCGCTCGGGAATCGGCAGGCAATAGCGCTCGTCCGCGACGATGTACTGCGCATCGCCGCCATCGACATGACAGCCCGTGAAGCGCGCCCGCTCGCAAAGATTCTCGCGGCCGCGGCGGCAGAACTCGCACTCGCCGCAGGTCCACGCGAGCCACGGCACGCCGACGCGGGTGCCGGCGCTGAAGCGGCTGCCTGTCACCACGCGGCCGACGACTTCGTGACCCGGCGTGACGGGATAGCGGCATTGCGGCAGCTCGCCATCGGCGATGTGCAGATCGGTGCGGCACACGCCGCAGGCCGCGACCTCGATGAGCGCTTCGCCGGGCCGCGGCTCGGGGCGGGGAACGTCCTCGAGCGCCAGCGCGGCGCGCGGCGCGAGCGCGCGCACGGCTCTCATGGCACCACCATCCTATTTCAGCCGAGCAGCACGCGGCGGCGTTGCTCGAATTCGGCCTGATCGATCTCGCCGCGCGCGAAACGCTCCTTGAGGATGCCGAGCGCCTGCTCGCCTCGCTGAGCGCGCGGGGCGGTGCGCAACACGAGATAGACGATGGCGATGCACACGGCGAGGAAGATGAGCATCATGATCGGGCCGAAGAGCATCCACGGCATCGGGCCGTAGGCACTCCAGGTGTCGCTCCACCACATGGCGCCAGCTTGCCGCAATCGCGCGGCTCGAGCTTGATGCAGGTCAAGCGGCCGGCTGCACTGCGCCGTAGCGTCGCTCCATGGCCAGCTACATCTGTCCGATGCACGCCGAGGTGCGCGAGCGCGACGCGGCCACCTGCCCCAACCTCGGCGCGAGGATGCGCACCGCGAGCGTCCTAATGCAGGTCAGCGCGGGCGCACGATCTGATAGGCGCGCGTGAAATAACCGACGGTCGCGAAGCCGCTCCAGATGTGCACAAGGCGCGAGAACGGAAAGACCAGGAAGATCGTCAGCCCGAGCGTGATGTGCGCCTTGAAGACCCACGCCGCCTCGGCGACGTGGCGCGCGGCGTGCGGCTCGAACGTGACGATACCCTGCGCCCAGCTCATGAACGCAATCATCTGGGCGCCGTCACGGTGCGCGAGCGAAAACGTGATGCTGTACAGACCCAGCAGCAGCTGCGCGAGCAGCAGGTAAAGCACGACGAAATCCATCGGCCGCGAGGTGGCGCGCACGCGCGCCACACTCAAGCGCCGCTGAATGAGCAACGCGAGTCCTGCCGCGCACGCGAGGCCGGCGATGCCGCCGGCGACGATCGCCGTCATCTGCTTCGCGGCCGCGCCGACGCCGAGCGCGTGCCACACCGAAACCGGCGTGAGCAGCCCGCCAAGATGACCGAAGAAGATGCCGAGGATTCCGAGGTGGAAGAGATTCGAGCCCCAGCGCAGCTGGCCGCGGCGCAAGAGCTGGCTCGAGTCGCTCTTCCAGCTGTACTGTTCGCGGTCGTAGCGGATGAGGCTCCCGACAAGGAACACCGCAAGCGCGATGTAGGGGTATACGCCGAAGAGAAACTCGTTCATGCCGGCACTCCGTTCCTGTACAGGCGCACCGGCGCTACGCTCGGCGTGCCGAACGTGACCTGCGGGTCCATCCACTGCGCATCGAGGTCCTCGGGCGCCGGAGCACTGCGCGCTTTCCTCGCGAGGCCCGCCTCGCCGGCGAGTGCGAGCGCCACGGCGAACACTTCGGCGTAGCGGCTGCCGCACTGCGCGAGCCGCTCGCCAAGCGCGCGCAGGACCTGCGCCGCATCGGCGACGAGCGCCCGCGCCTCGTCCGGCTCGAGCAGCGACAGGTATTCGAAGAACGCCGGAATGTAGTCCGGCAGCTCGTGCGCGACGGTGGTGAGGCCGCGCGCCTCGTACATCGCCTGCAGGTCGACCATCGCCTGGCCGCGTTCGCGCGACTCGCCGTGCACATGCTCGAAAAGATGCAACGACAGCGCGCGCGAGCGGTCGAAGAGCGCGACATAGCGCTCCTCCAGCCGCACGAGCGGCTCGGCGGCAAGCTCGGCGAGCAGGCCGTCCGCGCCGCTCACTGCGCCGCGAATCTCGGGCAACGCCGCGACCAGCCCAGGCGTCGGATACGAAAGCAGCGCGGCGAGCGCGCGGTAGGCCCTCATTGCGCCACCTTGAGCGGAATCACGCGCTTCCTGCCGCCGAACAGGCTGGTGCCGCTCACGCCGTCGGAGCAGCCGTTGCCGAAGGTGAAACCGCATGAGCCGCGCAGATCGTAGGCGTCCTCGGCATGCTCGCGGTGCGTGGTCGGAATGACGAAGCGGTCCTCGTAGTTGGCGATCGCCATGGTGCGGTACATCTCTTCCACCTGCGCGCGCGTCAGGCCGACCTGCGAGAGCACCGCAGGCTCCTCGCGCTTTTCCACGTGCCGAGCGCGGAAAAAGGCGCGCATCGCGAGCATGCGTTCGAGCGCGAGCTTCACCGGCGCCTCGTCGCCTGCGGTCAGCAGGTTGGCGAGGTAGCGCAGCGGGATGCGAAGCTGGGAGACGTCCGGGATCGCGCCGTTCGCGCCGAGATGGCCGCTGTTCGCGGCGGCGCTGATCGGCGAGAGCGGCGGCACGTACCACACCATCGGCAGCGTGCGGTACTCGGGGTGCAGCGGGAACGCCACCTTCCACTCCATCGCCATTTTCCAGACGGGCGACGCCTGGGCGGCGCTGATCCAGGCGTCGGGCACGCCGTCGGCGCGCGCCTGCTCGATCACCGCGGGGTCGTGGGGATCGCAAAACACGCCGAGCTGCGCGGGATAGAGGTCCGCGGGCCGCGCGACGCTCGCGGCGGCCTCGATCCTGTCGGCGTCGTACAGCAGCACGCCGAGATAGCGGATGCGGCCCACGCAGGTCTCGGAGCACACGGTAGGCTGGCCCGCCTCGATGCGCGGATAGCAGAAGATGCACTTCTCGGCCTTGCCGCTCTCCCAGTTGTAATAGACCTTCTTGTACGGACAGCCCGAGACGCACATGCGCCAGCCGCGGCACTTGTCCTGGTCGATGAGCACGATGCCGTCCTCCTCGCGCTTGTAGATCGAGCCCGAGGGACAGCTGGCGACGCATGTCGGATTGAGGCAGTGCTCGCAGAGCCGCGGCAGGTACATGAGGAAAGTGTTCTCGAAGCGGCCGTAGATCTCCTTCTGCACCGCGTCGAAGTTGTAGTCCTGCGAGCGCTTCTCGAACTCGCCGCCGAGGATCTCCTCCCAGTTCGGCCCGCCCTTGATCTTCTCCATGCGCTCGCCCGTCACCAGCGAGCGCGGCCGCGCTACCGGCGCGGCGCGGGATTTCGGCGCGTCGTGCAGGTGCTCGTAGTCGAAGGTGAACGGCTCGTAGTAGTCATCGAGCTCCGGAAGGTTGGGATTCGCAAAGATGTTCGCGAGCACGCCGAGCTTGCCGCCCTGCTTCGGCTTGATCTTTCCGGCGCCGTTACGCACCCAGCCGCCGTTCCAGCGCTGCTGGTTCTCCCAGTCCCTGGGATAGCCGACGCCGGGCTTCGACTCGACGTTGTTGAACCACGCGTACTCCATGCCGGGCCGGTTGGTCCAGACGTTCTTGCAGGTGACCGAGCAGGTGTGGCAGCCGATGCACTTGTCGAGGTTCAGCACCATGCCGATCTGCGCGCGGATCTTCACAGGACGGGCTCCTCCTCGAGCACGCGCGCGAGATGCTCGCCGAGCAGCACCGCGGCCGGATAGAGCACCAGCTCCTCGGTCTCGGCGTGGCGCACGAGCGCGTGCGCGAAGCGCTCGTATTGCGGCAGGCGGGCGTCGCGCGCCGCGGCGCGCAGCTTGGCGAGCGCAGCAACGATCTGGCGGTGCTCGGCGAACATCGCCGGCAGCTCGGCCTTGAGGCGCCGCGCCATGGCGATGGCTTCGCGCATCTCGGCGCGACGCGCCCCGCGCACGACGCCGGCGAGCAGGCCGAGCGGCGGCAGCGCAAATTCCTCCTCGCGCATGAAATGCGGATGCATAAGGCGCGCTACTTCGCGCGCCGCCTCGCCCACCGCGCCGGGGGCGCGCGTCGCTTCCTCGAGCTCGGCGTGCAGCTCGTCGTGCTCTTCGCGCAGCGGGGCCGGGATCTCGAATTTCATTGTCCGCTCCTTAGTGACCACGCGCGGGCGCGAGCAGCCAGCAACAACTCCATCAGCGGTTTCACGAGCCGTCCATCCAGTCGACGTTGGCCATCTTGCGCACGATCACGAACTCGTCGCGGTTCGCGCCGACCGTGCCGTAGTAGTTGAAGCCGTAGCTCTGCTGCGCGTAGCCGCCGATCATGTGCGTGGGCTTCGGACAGGTTCGCGTCACCGAATTGTGAATGCCGCCGCGCGTGCCCATGATCTCCGAGCCCGGCGTGTTCACGATCTTCTCCTGCGCGTGGTACATCATCAGCATGCCGGCCGGCACGCGCTGGCTCACCACGGCGCGCGCGGTGAGCGCGCCGTTCAGGTTATAGGCCTCGATCCAGTCGTTGTCGGCGATGCCGGCTTTCCGGGCATCGACCTCGGAGAGCCAGACGATCGGCCCGCCGCGCGAGAGCGTCAGCATCAGCAGGTTGTCGCTGTAGGTGGAGTGGATGCCCCACTTCTGGTGCGGCGTGATGAAGTTGAGGACCACTTCCGGGTTGCCGTTCGAGCGCTTGCCGAGCAAAGGCGCCACGGTCTTCGTGTCGATGGGCGGGCGGTAGGAAACCAAGCCTTCGCCGAACGCGCGCATCCACGGGTGGTCCTGGTAGAGCTGCTGGCGGCCGGTAAGCGTGCGCCAGGGAATGAGCTCGTGCACGTTGGTATAGCCCGCGTTGTACGACACCTGCTCCGATTCGACGCCCGACCAGGTGGGCGAGCTGATGATCTTCCTCGGCTGGGCCTGCACGTCGCGGAAGCGCACCTTGTCGTCCTCGCGCGGCTCGGCGAGATGCGCGTGATCGCGCCCGGTGATCTTGGCGAGCGCTTCCCACGCCTTCACCGCCACCTGCCCGTTCGTCTCGGGCGCGAGCGCGAGGATCACCTCGCAGGCGTCGATGTCGCTCTCGATCTTCGGCCGACCGTCGACGCTGCCGTTGAGCGCCGCCAGGAACTCGACTTCGTGCTCGGTGTTCCAGGCGATGCCCTTGCCGCCGTTGCCGATCTTGGCCATGAGCGGCCCGAGCGAGGTGAAGCGCGCATAGGTGTTCGGGTAGTCGCGCTCCACCACCGTGACCGCAGGCATGGTCTTGCCTGCAACGGGCGCGCACTCGCCGCGCTTCCAATCCTTTACCTCGAGCGGCTGGCCGAGCTCGCCCGGCGTGTCGTGCATGAGCGGCGTGAGCACCACGTCGCGCTCGACGCCGAGATGGTGGCGCGCCACCTCCGAGAACTTGCGCGCGATGCCCTTGTAGATTTCCCAGTCGCTCCTTGCCTGCCACGCCGGGTCCACCGCCTGCGAGAGCGGGTGGATGAAGGGATGCATGTCGGAGGTGTTGAGGTCGTTCTTCTCGTACCAGGTCGCGGTCGGCAGCACGATGTCGGAGTAAAGGCACGTCGTGCTCATGCGGAAGTCGAGCGTGACGAGGAGGTCGAGCTTTCCCTGCGGCGCGTGCTCGTGCCAGCGCACCTCTTCGGGCCGGATGCCGTCCTCGGCACCCTGCACGCCGTTGGTCGTGCCGAGCAGGTGCTTGAGGAAGTACTCGTGTCCCTTGCCCGAGGAGCCGAGCAGGTTCGAGCGCCAGACGAAGAGGTTGCGCGGGAAGTTGTCCGGATGGTCCGGGTCCTCGCAGCTCATGCGCAGCCGCCCGCTGGTCAGCTCGCGCGCCACGTAGTCCTTGACCTCGACGCCCGCGTTCGCCGCTTCGGCGGCGATGCGGAGCGGGTTCTGCTGCAGCTGCGGCGCCGAGGGCAGCCAGCCCATGCGCTCGGCGCGCACGTTGAAGTCGATCAGGCTGCCGGTGAACCTGGAGCGCTCGGCGAGCGGCGAGAGGATCTCCGCGACTGACAGCTTCTCGTAGCGCCATTGATCGGTGTGCGCGTAGAAGAAGCTGGTGGAGTTCATCTGCCGCGGCGGCCGGCCCCAGTCGAGCGCGAAGGCGAGCGGCGCCCAGCCGGTCTGCGGACGGAGCTTCTCCTGCCCGACGTAGTGCGCCCAGCCGCCGCCCGACTGGCCGACGCAGCCGCACATCACCAGCAGATTGATGATCGCGCGGTAGTTCATGTCCATGTGGTACCAGTGGTTCAGCGCCGCGCCGATGATCACCATCGATTTGCCGCGCGTCTTGTCGGCGTTGTCGGCGAACTGCCGCGCCACCGTGATGACATCGGCGCGCGGCACGCCGGTAATGCGCTCCTGCCAGGCGGGTGTGTAGGGCAGATCGTCGTCGTACGAGCGCGCGACCCCCACGCCGTAGTTCGCGAGGAGCAGGTCGTACACCGTGGCCACGACGTGCTCGCCGATGCGCTTCACCGGCACGTCGCGCTCGAGGATCTCGTCCTGCACGTTGGCGGCGAAATGCTGGTGCGCGATGCCGCCGAAATAGGGAAACGCCACTTTCACGCGCTCGGCCCCGGCGAGCGAGAGCTGCGGCCGGATCCCGGCCGGGTCCAGATTCCATTTGCCGCTCTCGCCCCAGCGGAAGCCGATCGAGCCGTTCGGCAGGGCAGCCGCGCCGGTCGCCTCGTCGAGGCAGACGGTCTTCCATTCGGCGTTGTTCGCCTGCATGCCGAGATCGGAGGCGCGCAGGAAGCGCTCCGGGACATGGCGGCCGCCCTGCGCCACGAGGCGCACGAGCATCGGCATGTCGGTGTACTGGCGGCAGTAGTCGCGGAAGTACGCGCTCTTGCCCGAGGCGTGGAACTCCTTGAGGATCACGTGCCCCATCGCCATCGCGAGCGCGGCGTCGGTGCCCTGCTTCGGGTGCAGCCACAGGTCGCCGAACTTCGAGCCTTCGGCGTAATCCGGGAACACGGAGACGATCTTCGCGCCCTTGTAGCGCACCTCGCTCATGAAGTGCGCGTCGGGCGTGCGCGTCTGCGGCACGTTGGAGCCCCACATCATGATGAAGCTCGAGTTGTACCAGTCGGCCGATTCCGGCACGTCGGTCTGCTCGCCCCAGGTCATGGGCGAGGCCGGCGGCAGGTCGCAGTCCCAGTCGTAGAAGCTCATGCACACGCCGCCGATCAGCGAGAGATAGCGGCTGCCGGCGGCGTACGAGATCATCGACATCGCCGGGATCGGCGAGAAGCCGATGATGCGGTCGGGGCCGTACTTCTGGATGGTGTAGACGTTGGCCGCGGCGATGATCTCGTTCACCTCGTCCCAGCTCGAGCGCACGAAGCCGCCGAGGCCGCGCTCCTTCTTGTGCGCGCCCGCTGCGGCGATCGCCGCCCAGGCGGCGACCGGATCGCTGGTCTTGCGCAGCTCGCGCCACATCTGCACGAGCGTGCTGCGCACCATGGGATGCTTCAGGCGGTTGCCCGAGTACAGGTACCAGCTATACGAGGCGCCGCGCGCGCAGCCGCGCGGCTCGTGATTCGGCATGTCGGGACGCGTGCGCGGGTAGTCGGTCTGCTGCGTCTCCCAGGTAACGATGCCGCCCTTCACATAGATCTTCCAGCTGCAGGAGCCGGTGCAGTTCGTGCCGTGCGTCGAGCGCACGATCTTGTCATGCTGCCAGCGCTGGCGATAACCGTCCTCCCAGGTACGGTCCTCGCGGCGCACCTCGCCGTGACCGTCGGCGAACTTCTCGCGCTTCTCGGCGAGAAATCGCAGCTTGTCGAGAAAATGACTCATGCCGGTTCCTTGCAGGCGCGCGCGGCGCCTAGCACGGCTTCTCCGCGCCCTTGCGGCTGTAGTACCACCAGGTGAGCGCGATGCAGGTCACATAGAAGACGATGAACACGTAGAGCGCGGCCTGCGGGCTGCCGGTGAGCTCGATCGAGGTGCCGTAGCTCTTCGGGATGAAGAAGCCGCCGTAGGCGCCGATCGCCGCGGTGAAGCCGAGCACGGGCGATGCTTCCTTCGCCGGGAAGATCGACGGAATCATGCGGAAGGTCGAGCCGTTGCCGATCCCCGTGGTGAGGAACAGCACCATGAAGCAGGCGAAGAAGCCGGCGAAGCTGTGCGCCTGCATGAACCAGAGCACGCCCCCGACCGCGAGCGCCATGACGATGAAGTTCCAGAACGTGACGCGGGCGCCGCCCAGCTTGTCGGCGAGCCAGCCGCCGAAGGGCCGGATCGCCGCGCCGAGGAGCGGCCCCATCCAGGCGTAGGCGAGCGCATTCACCGCGGGGAACTGGTTCTTGATGAGCAGCGGAAATCCCGCGGCGTAGCCGATGAACGAGCCGAAGGTTCCGAGGTAGAGCCAGCACATGATCCAGTTGTGCTTGCGCCTGAAGATCACGATCTGCTGGCGCAGCGACGCGCGCGCCACGGTGAGGTCGTTCATGCCGATCCAGGCCGCGATGGCGGCGATGACGATGAACGGCACCCAGACGAACGCCACGTTCTGCGCCCAGATCTCCACCTGCACGCCGTTGCGCGCCACCGTCTGAGGCGCGCCCGCGAACGGGCCGTACACGCCGGCGGCGATCACAAGGGGCGCCATGAACTGCGCCGCGGAGACGCCGAGATTGCCGAGTCCCGCGTTCACGCCGAGCGCCGAGCCCTTGCGCTCCATCGGAAAGAAGAAGTTGATGTTGGCCATGGACGACGAGAAGTTCGCGCCCCCCAGGCCGCAGAGCAGCGCGAGCAGGAGGAAAGTGGCATAGCTCGTGTCCCGATACTGGAGAGCGATGCCGATGCCGAGCGCCGGGATAAGGAGCGACGCCGTAGAGATCGCGGTCCAGCGTCGCCCGCCGAACACCGGCACCATGAACGAATAGAAGATGCGCAAGGTCGCGCCCGACAGTGCGGGCGCCGCCGCGAGCCAGAAGAGCTGGTTCGGCGTGAAGCCGAAGCCGAGCGCCGGCAGGTTCACCGCCACCGCGCTCCAGAGCTGCCACACCGCGAAGGCGAGGAACAGCGCCGGCACCGAGATCCAGAGATTGAGGTTGGCGATCGCCTGCCCCTGGCGCACCCAGAACTCGCGATCCTCGGGCGTCCAGATCGCTAGGGTCTTGCCCAGATTGGCGCGCAGCGCTTCCGTGGTGACAGACATGGCAGGTTTTTCCGCTGAAAACTGACGCCCTCAATCTAGGCTCGCGCGGAAATGCGGGCTTGATTCAGATCAAATCGACCCAGCGGGTTGTTCTCATCGAGCGCTTGGACGTCACCTCGCGCAAGCCGGCTCCGTCCCATGCGATGGTCCGTGCCGAGCATGCGTTGCTACGCTAAGCCGGCGGCCGGCCTTGGCTATTGCGCTAGATCAATTGGACCGTTGCCGCGCCCCCTACACTGCATCGACAGTTGCTGTGGAAACGAGCCAGCCTTCGCTCTACCAGATCGTCGCGCGGGAAGACTTTTCCGACGCGACCTACCTCCTTGAAGTGCATCACCCGCTCCTTGCCCGCGCGGCGCGCCCCGGCCAGTTCGTCATCGTCATGGCGCATGCGCATGGTGAGCGCATTCCACTGACGCTCGCCGATTTCGACGCGAAAAAGGGAACCATCACGCTTGTCGTCCAGGCGGTCGGCAAGACGACGAAGGAGATGCAGCAGTCTTGCCGGCTCGGCACGCGCCTGCACGCGCTCGTTGGCCCAATGGGCATCCCGAGCCACATCGGCAATGCGAAAAAGGTGCTGTGCGTGGGCGGCGGGCTCGGCGTGGCGCCGGTGTATCCGCAGGCACGCGCCTACAAGGAAAGCGGCGCCTATGTGATCGGCGTGCTCGGCTTCCGCACCCGGGACCTGGTGTTCTGGGAGGACAAGTTCGAGGCGGCGTGCGACGAGCTCATCCTCTGCACCAACGATGGCTCGGCCGGCATGCGCGGTCTGGTCACCGACGGCGTGAAGCGCGTGCTCGCCGAGCATGCGGACCTGCAGGAAGCGGTGGCGATCGGCCCGCCGGTCATGATGAAGGCCTGCGCCGAGGCGACGCGCGCGCACAAGATCAGGACCATCGTCAGCGTCAATCCCATCATGGTGGACGGCACCGGCATGTGCGGCGGCTGCCGCGTCAAGGTGGGCGACAAAGTGAAGTTCGCGTGCGTCGACGGTCCCGACTTCGACGGCCATCAGGTCGATTTCGACGATCTCATGGCGCGCCTGGCGCGCTACAAGGCGCAGGAGCAGGCCGCACTCGAGCGCTGGCTGGACACGTGCAGGATGGCGCAGCACGTGCCGGAAGAAGCCTTCGCGCTGCCCGACCCCTTCGACGAGGTGCCGGGTGGCTAGCCCGAAGAAGCGCACCATCCGCACGATCCCGCAGAAGCGCACGCCGATGCGCGAGCTCGATCCGAAAGCGCGCGCAAAGAACTTCGGCGAAGTGGCATGCGGCTACTCGCTCGAGGACGCGCTGCGCGAATCGGAGCGCTGCCTGCTCTGCCCTGACCCGGCGTGTATCGAAGGCTGCCCGGTCAACATCGACATCTGCGAGTTCATCCGCCGCATCGGCGACAAGGACTTGCGCGGCGCCTACGACGTCATCAGCGCGACCAACCTGCTGCCGGCGATTTGCGGCCGTGTCTGCCCGCAGGAGAGCCAGTGCGAGGAGGTCTGCACGGTCGGCGAGACGCTCGAGCCGGTCGC
>DASSLQ010000260.1:0-8431 GCA_035689325.1 Burkholderiales bacterium
AACGCCGCGGACGCCGAACGGACCGCCACCCCAGAGAGGGCCGCAGTTTCGGAAGCTTCTCACGAGCGGCATTCCGCTCGGCATGAGCTCCGACGGGATGCAGATCTCGACGATGAGTCCATGGATCAACCTTTACTACGCCGTGACGGGCAAGAACGCGCTCGGCGTGGTGATCAACGGTGACCAGACGATCGGCCGTAATGACGCCATGCGACTCTATACGGCTAACAATGGCTGGTTCCTGAACGCCGAAGACAAGCTCGGCACCATAGAGGAAGGAAAGCTCGGCGATCTCGTCGTCATCAGCGGCGATTACTTCGATAGGCGCGCCGTCGGAGACGAGAGCATCAAGGATCTGCGCTCCGTGCTGACAGTGGTGAATGGCAAGGTGGTCTACGACGATCTCGATGGCCGGTCGAAGGACTACTGGAAGGCGGGGATGCCATAGCGCGGATCCGAAAACTCGAGCTCGACTACGTCGCGCCACCTTACCGGCCGGCGTGGCCGGGCGTGGCGCTGCTCATCGTGGCGCTCGCCGCGAGCGCCGTGGTGATGCAGCGCTATCGCGACGTGCGCCAGGAGCTCGGCCAGCTCGAGGCGCAGGCCGGGCTGGTGCTGCCGGGCGGGCGGCCGGCGCGCGGCCTGCCGAAGGAGCGGCTCGACGAGCAGGCGAAGAGCGCCGAGGCGGTGGTGCGCCAGCTCACGCTGCCCTGGGGCTCGCTCATCGGCGCGATCGAGCAGGCGGCGACCAAGGACGTGGCGATCCTGCAGCTGCAACCCGACGCCGAGCACAGTGTGCTGCGCCTGACCGCCGAGGCACGCAGCCGCGACGCCATGTTCGAGTACCTCAAGCGCCTCGGCGCGGCGCGCGAGCTCACGAACGTCGTATTGGTCTCGCACCAGGTGCAGCGCGAGGAGCCGCAGCAGCCGATCCAGTTCTCGGTGCAGGCGTCGCTGCGATGAGAGCCCGCCTCGAAGCGCTGCTGCGCCGCATCGGTGCTGCCGGGATCGTGGCCCTCGGCATCTTCCTCGCGGCGGGCGCTTTCTATGTCAACGCGGTGGTGCCGGCGCAGGAGGAGGCGGCCGCGCAACGCGCCGCGCTCGAGCGCCTGCGCAGCCGCACACCGTACCGGCCGGTCTCGGTCGACAGCCGCGCCGAGGAGCTGCGCCGCTTCTATATGCTGTTCCCGCCGCCCGACCAGCTCAACGTGCAGGTCGAGCGGCTGCACCGCCTCGCGCGCCACGCCGGTCTCGACCTCGCGCAGGGCGAATATCGCCTCGAGCGCCGTACGACTGGGCTCTGGGCCTATCGCGTCACGCTGCCGGTGCGCGGCAGCTATCCGCAGTTCCGCGAGTTCCTGTCCGCGCTGCTCAAGGACATGCCGATCGCCTCGATCGATGCGCTGCGCTTCGAGAGAAAGCGCGCGGCCGATACGCAGCTCGAGGCGCAGGTGCGCCTCACGCTGTACGCGCAACCGCCCGGAGATCTGTGATGAAACGAGTGCTGCTGCTGCTGCTTTTCCTCGCCGGGTGCGCGGGCAATCCAACGTTGATGGAGCAGGTGCGCGATTACTATGGTCAAGGCCGCGGCGACGAGGCGCTCGCGCTCCTCGAGCAGGCAATGCGCCAGCATCCCGATGACGGCGGGCTGCGCCGCGAGTACTTCCGGCTGCGCGACACGCTCAATGGGCAGTGGCTCGCGCAGGCGGAGCTGCTGCGCGCGGCGGGCCTGTTCGACGATGCCGAAGCGCTCTACAAGCGCGTGCTGGCGCACGACCCCGTCAATCCGCGCGCCACCGCCGGCCTGGGCCAGATCGAGACCGACCGGCGCCACCGTGCGCAGGTGGCGGAAGCGAGCGAGCTCGTCAAGGCCGGCAAGTACCGCGAGGCGCAGGACGTGCTGCGCCCCGTGCTCACCGAGAATCCGCAGCAGCGCGAGGCGAAGCGGCTGCAGCGGGTCATCGATGAGCGCCTGGTCAGGCCGGCCATCGCCACGGTGCAGCTCAAGCCGAGCGTCGCGCGGCCGATCTCGCTCGACCTGCGCGACGTGACGCTGAGGAACGTGTTCGAGGTGCTGCAGCGCGCCTCCGGCGTCAACTTCGTGTTCGACCGCGACGTGCGCACCGACCAGCGCACCAGCATCGCGCTGCGCGACGCCACCATCGAGGACGCGATCCGCATGGCGATGCTCACCAACTCGCTCGAGAGCAAGGTGCTGAACGACAACACCGTGTTCGTCTATCCGAACACGCCGCAGAAGCTGCGCGAATACCAGGAGCTCGTGGTGAAGGGCTTCTACCTCTCGAACGCGGACGTCAAGCAGACGGCGAACATGATCCGCACGCTCGTGAAGAGCCGCGACATCTTCATCGACGAGAAGATCAACCTGCTGGTGGTCAAGGACACGCCGGCGGCGATCCGCCTCGCCGAGCGGCTGATCGCCGCGCAGGACCTGGCCGAGCCCGAGGTGATGCTCGAAGTCGAGGTGATGGAGGTGAACCGCACCAAGCTGCTCGAGCTCGGCATCAAGTACCCCGACACGCTCGCGGTGAGCCTGGTCGGCGCCGCCGGCGTGCCCGGCCAGATCAAGCTGAGCGAGTGGCAGAACCGCACTTCCGACATGGTGCAGCTCAACTTCACCAATCCGCTCTTTCTCTTCGCGCTCAAGCAGACCGACGGCCTTTCCAATACGCTCGCCAACCCGCGTATCCGGGTGAAGAACAAGGAGAAGGCGCGCATCCACATCGGCGACCGCGTGCCGGTGATCACCACCACCGCGGCGGCGACGGGAGGCTTCGTCTCCGAGTCGGTGACCTACCTCGACGTCGGCCTAAAGCTCGAGGTCGAGCCGCTGATCTCGCTCGACGACGAGGTCAGCATGAAGGTCAACCTCGAGGTGAGCAACATCACCGACACGGTGAAGTCGACCTCCGGCACGCTTACCTACCAGCTCGGCACGCGCGTCGCGGCGACCAACCTGCGCCTGCGCGATGGCGAGACGCAGGTGCTCGCGGGCCTGATCAGCACCGACGACCGGCGCAGCGCCGATCGCGTGCCGGGCCTCGGCGAGCTGCCGATCGCCGGGCGCCTTTTCTCGCACACGCTGGACAACAACAGCCGCACCGAGATCGTGCTGCTCATCACGCCGCACCTTGCGCGCACGCTGGCGCGGCCGGACGCAGCCTCGGTGGAATTCGCCGCCGGCACCGAGGCCTCTACCGGCACGCCGCGCCTGGGCGCCGCGCCCATCCTGCCGGCGGGCGCGTCGTTGCCGCAGCCGCCGATCTCTGGCGGCGCGGCGCCGACCGAGTCGCCCGGCGAGGCGCCCGTGGTCCAGCCCGCGACCCCTGCCGCCGCGCCGCCCGCCATGGTGCCCTTCGGGGGCGTGAAGCCCGCGCCGCAGTGAAAGGTTTCACCCTCATCGAGCTCGTGATCACGGTGGCGATCGTCGCCGTGCTCGCCTCGGTGGCGCTGCCGCTCAACGAGCTCATCGTGCAGCGGGGGAAAGAGGCGGACCTGCGCCGCTCGCTGCGCGAGATCCGCGAGGCGCTGGACGCGTACAAGCAGGCCTCCGACGACGGCCGCATCACCAAGCGCGCAGGCGACTCCGGCTATCCCAAGCGCCTGGATGAGCTTGTCACCGGCGTCGAGGACCAGAAGGATCCGAAGAAGGCACGCATCTACTTCCTGCGTCGCCTGCCGCGCGATCCGTTCGCCACCGATCCCGAGCTGGTCGACGCCGACACCTGGGGCAAGCGAGCCTACGACAGCCCGCCCGACGACCCGCGCGAAGGCGACGATGTGTTCGACGTCTTCACCCGCTCGACGCTCGTCGGCCTGAACGGTCGCCCGCTCAAGGAATGGTGATGCGGCGGGGGTTCACGCTGATCGAGCTGATGGTGGTGCTCTCCATCGTCGCGCTCCTTCTCACGCTCGCGGTGCCGCGCTACTTCGGCAGCATCGACAAGTCGAAGGAAGCGGTGCTGCGCGAGAACCTGAACCAGATGCGCGACGCGATCTCGCGCTACTACGCCGACAAGGGCAAGTACCCCGAATCGCTCGATGCGCTCGCCGCCGAGAAGTACCTGCGCGGCGTGCCGCTCGACCCGGTCACCGAGAGCGACAAGACCTGGATCATCGTGGCGCCCGAGGACCCGCAGAAAGGCGGCGTCTACGACGTCAAGAGCGGCGCCGGCGGCAAGACCAGGGACGGACGCGAGTTTTCTCAGCTGTAGCTCCACTCAACCGACAGGGAGGAATAGCATGGCCGAGAATCGCCGCAGTTTCTTCAAGACTGCCGGTGCGGGCGCCGCCGCGCTCGCGCTCGGCGAACTCATGGCGGGCCGCGCCTTTGCCGACGAAGGGCGCCACGAGGGCTTCATCAAGCAGGTGCTCGGTGCGCGGATCTTCGATCTCTCGCACACCTGGGACGAGAACTCGCCGCTCGCGGGCGTGAACCCACCCTATGAGATGAGCCTTGGCCCCTTGCAGCTGTGTCCTTTCAATCCTGTCCGTACCCACGAGTCCACGCGTGGGACCTTCGGCGATGGCGGCAAGCTTTCGTTCACCGCGGAAGTGCAGCACTTCAGCGGCCAGCATGGCGGGCCGTCGATTGACGCCATCGGCCACATCGGCCGCAATGGCAAAGTGTTCGGCGGCCTCGATGCGGTCGCGGTGACGAGCGATCTGCGCGGCATCGGCCGGAGCGGCGTCGGCGCACACCTCGACATCGCCCATTATCCGACCGAGCTGCTCGTCAATCGCGCCGTGCTGCTCGACGTGGCACGCACGGTAAATGGAAACGCCGACCCGCTGCCGGCGGGCTTCAACATCAACGATCAGCATCTGGAGAGGACCGCGCATCGCCAGGGTGTGCGTCTGCGCCGCGGCGACACGGTACTGATCCGCACGGGCTGGGGCCGCTTCTTCAGCGCCAATCCCGCCTACTACAAAGGCGACAGCGCCGCGGGCGTTGGCGTCGACGGCGCGAAGTTCCTCATCAGGAACGGTGCGCGCGTGGTGGGAAACGATACGCTCACGTTCGAAGTGCGGCCGCCGGTCGCCGGCACTCCGGGCGGGCCGGATTTCGAGGTGTTCCCGGTGCACATGCTGGTGATCGCCGATAACGGCATCAACATCATCGAAAACTACTTCCTCGAGGAAATCGCGGCGGCGCAGGAGTACGAGTTCGTCCTGGTCGTTCCGCCGCTTAAGATCCGCGGCGGCACGGGTTCGGCGCTGCGCTCGTTCGCGCTGGTGCCGTAGCAGCCATGGGCAGGGCGACGATGCGCAGCCGCGGCTTCACCTACATGACCGTGCTGTTCATCGTCGCCGTCATCACCGCCGGCCTCGCGCTGGTGGGCGAGATGTGGGAGACGGCGGCGAAGCGCGAGAAGGAAACGCAGCTGCTGTTCGTCGGCAACCAATACCGCCAGGCGATCACCCGCTACTACCTCGCCGGCAAGAACCAGTACCCGCGTGCGCTCGAGGACTTGCTCAAGGATCCGCGCCAGCCGGGTACGGTGCGCTACCTGCGCCGACTCTATACCGATCCGCTCACCGGCAGCGCCGAGTGGGGCATCGTCAAGGCGCCTGACGCCGGCATCGCCGGCGTGTACAGCCTGTCCGAAGACAAGCCGATGAAGATCGCCAACTTCAAGCAGCGCGACGCCGGCTTCGAGTCCGCGCAGAGCTACAAAGACTGGAAGTTCACCTACTCGCCGGTTGCGCCGGGACAAGCGGCTACGAAGGGGCAACCGTCCGCGACCGGGCAACCCGCGACCGCCGGGCAAGCCCCGGCCACCGGGCAGGCTGCGACGCCGACACCGGCGCCATCGATGACCCCGCCGCCGGGAGCGCCACCAATGGGCGCGAGCGGCACCCGTTAGAAGCGCAAGCTCAGCCCCCCGACGAAACTCCAGTCGGCGCTGAGCTGCACGCCGTTCACGTACTGGTACAGCGGCAGCTGCACGAAGCTGTAGAGCTGCAGGTTCTTGCCGAGCGCGTAGCTCACGCCCGGGCTCAGGAAAAGGAACTTGCCGCCGCTATCGTCCGGCTCGGCCTGGTTGCCGCTGTCGCGCGCGCGGTGCAGGAAGTTGAGCTGCAGCATTAGGCCGAGCCGCTCGCTCATCTCGCGCCGGTAGCCGACGTCGAGCGATACGCGATCGCCGGGACGGAACTGCTCGTGGCCGTTCAGCGGATGCTGCCAGAGGAGATCGGCGAACCACGACGAGCCCGAGGCGAGCACGCGGCGGAAGTAGCCGCCGAAGAGCAAATCGGTCGTGCCGGTGCCCGGCTGCAGCGCGCGCTCGGCGAGCTCGCCATCGTCGCTGCGCACGTCGCTGCGGCCGGTCGGCAGCTTGAGGCCGAAGGTCGCGCCGAAGAAATCCAGGCGCTCGGCTTCCGCGCTCTCCGCATGCCATTGCCGGCGGCCGAGCACGCGCGTGTCACCGAGCTCGGTGAAATGCCACGACTCCGGCAGGTCCTGCCCCATCTCATGGCCGATGTGCGAGTGGTCGCGGTTCACGATCGGCAGCGTGGCCGACACGCCCCAGTCCTGGTTGAAGGTGTAGTCGAACGTGCCGATCCAGTTGCGGTTGATGGTGCGGATCTCGTCGTGATCCTGCGGGAGCTCGCCCACGCCGACCTTGCGGCTGCCGGCGCGCGGCTGGTCCTGGTCGATGTACTCGAAGCGCAGGTCGAGCCGCGCGCCCGGCTCGATCCACGCGCCCTCGACGTTCCAATTCGTGTTGACCATGCAGAACGCCGAGCCGCAGGATGCGGTGGCCTCGCCGCCAACCAGCGCGAGCGCTGCAATGAGCAGAAGCTTCCACATGTTTCCTCCCGAAAGCGATCAAAGCCGACGCATCGCGGCGCACGACCGCAATGCGTCAACGCGTGCTACCGCTCAGGAAGACGCTGGAGGAGCGCGGGAGAAACGGAGGGAAAACGCGGGCGGTGGACCGCACGCGAGCGATTCGCGTCGCGCGACGCCGCGTACCGAAGGCACGAACCACTGCACGGCAAGCGGAGCAGCCGCCACCGCAAGCGTGCCGCTCGCCGAGCATGCCGCCGGGCCACCGCAGCTGCACAAATCGCCGTGCCCGCCCGGACAGGACGGAAGGACGACGGCACGATCGGCGTGCGCCTCCTTCGCAGAGCTGTGGTGCGCGTCGCCGTGCGCGAGCGCAACCCGCGGCGCGAGGAGCGCCGTGGCGAGGAGCAATGCCGACAGAGCGGCGAAGCGCTTCATCAGCGACATTCTATGTACGCTCGGGCGCGGCATGGCGGGACGATGACCGAAGCCGCAAAAAAAGGCGGCCCGCGGGCCGCCTTTTTCCTTGGTGCGCCGTTAGCAGCGCGGCTCAGCGATGATCATGATCATCGTCATCATCGTCGCCCGGTGGCAGACCGAGGCCGATGCGCTTCGCTTTGCCGTGCAACTCAAGGATGTCCAAGCCGGCGCCGATGCGATCGCAAGTGATGATGTAACCGCGATCGTCGACTTCGACGTTGTTGTTCATGTAGCCGCCGACCGGGTTGGTCACGTTGGCGTTCGTCTCGCTCACGTAGAACCCCACCTCCTTCGGCGCTTGCGGCTCGCGGATATCCCACACGCGCACTCCGCCGGCGAAGTAGGCCAGGAAGGTGAGCTTGCCGTAGTACGGGTTACTGAAGTTCTCCTCCGTGGAATGCACGCCGAACCGCGTCAGGCGATGGCAGTAGTTGCCGCGCGGATATTTCTCGCCCAGGCGCGGGTCCACCGGCATGGTGGCAAGGTTCCACATCAAGCGCTCGTTGGTCATGTCAACCGTGAACGCCCAGTGCGGCGCCCCGTGGCACTCAAGGTCGGTGTCCTCCGATGTCACGACAATGATGTCGCGCGTCTTCATCTCATCGAAGTCTTGCATGCTTGGCGGTTTCAAGCCGAAGACCGGCATGGTCGTATGGCCACCCTGGTCAGGCGACATAGTGAGCTGTCCGACGATGGGCGTCGCGTTGTCCGAGTCCGGCGTCGTGAGCAGCTTCTGGCGGTCGAGGATCTGGATCACGCCATCGCTTTCGACACCCCACGCCGCGTAGACTCGATTCTTGCTCGGGAACTTGTCCTCCGCACTGATCGCGCCGTGGAGCGACGGCGAACCGGTGCCGCCCGGCTGGCCGCCCGGCAGCGTGAAGGTGCGGATGTATCTCGGCGGAAACCTCGGGTCCTTCCAGTCGACGATGACCATCGACTGCCGGTTGGCGTAGTGATCGCTTGTCCTGCTGCCCGGCATATAGGCAACCCCCGACTTGCACTCCCACCAGTGCTTATGCGTCACCGGCATTGGGCCGATCGCCGGGTTCTGCTCGGTGCTCGCGAGGAACACCGGGTGAGCCGGGTCGGTGACGTCATATGTCTGATAGCCGCGGCCGTAATTGCGCATCAGGT
>DASSLQ010000261.1:0-10999 GCA_035689325.1 Burkholderiales bacterium
CTTGTTGGTCGCGCCTTTCTTCGCCTTGGAGCCTTTGTCGGCGGTGGCGGAGAACTGGCCCTTGGTGAGGCCGTAGACGCCGTTGTTCTCGAGGATGTAGGTCATGTTGACGCCGCGGCGCATGACGTGCGCGAACTGGCCGAGGCCGATCGACGCGGAGTCGCCGTCGCCCGAGATGCCGAGGTAGATCAGGTCTCTGTTGGCGAGGTTGGCACCGGTCAGCACCGAGGGCATGCGCCCGTGCACGGTGTTGAAGCCGTGCGACTGGCCCAGAAAATAGTCCGGCGTCTTCGAGCTGCAGCCGATGCCGGAGAGCTTCGCGACCTTGTGCGGCTCGATCGCGAGCTCGAAGAAGGCCTCGATCAGCGACGCGGAGATCGAGTCGTGGCCGCAGCCCGCGCAGAGCGTGCTGACCTTGCCTTCGTAGTCGCGCCGGGTGAAGCCGAGCTTGTTCTTCGGCAGGCTCGGATGGTGGAGCTTGGGCTTGGCGAGGTAGGTCATTCGCGCACTATTCCTTGAGCTTGACCGGCGGCTTCGCGCCGGGCTTCTTCGCCGCATCGTCCTTGGCGGCGGCTTTGCCCTTCGGCTTCGCGGGTTGCTTCTTGGCGGCGTCCTTCTTGGCCGCCGTCTTCTTGACCGCCTCGCCCGCCTTGATCTGCGCGAGCAGCGGCGCCGGCGCGGCGGCGAGAGTAACTGCGAGGAGGATGGCGAGCGTTCTCATGCGGCTTTGTCCTTGCGGATGCTGATCGGCCGCACGTTGAGCGCGGTGACGATCTCGGCGATTTCCTTGGTGATGAAGCGGGCGGTGATCGGCGTGCCGTCGTAGTGCAGCACGCTGATGAGCGACGCGGGGTTGATGCCGGCGTCGTTCACGAGCAGGTGCTTGAGCTGGGCGTCGCGGTTTTGTTCAACTACAAAAACCTTGCTGTGCGAGGCGACGAAGTCGAAGATCTCCTCGGCGAACGGGAAGCCGCGCACGCGCAGCGCGTTCACGAAGATGCCCTGCCCGGCGAGCGCTTCCAGCGCCTCGTGCATCGACGGGCTGGTGGAGCCGTAGTAGATGCAGCCGAAGCGTGCCGGATGCTTGGCGGGCGTGAGCACCGGCTGCGGGACGAGCTTCTTCGCGTGCTCGAACTTCCGCTGCAGGCGCTGCATGTTGTACTGGTAGTCGGGCCCGGCCTCCGAGTAGCGCGCGTACGGGTCGCGGCTCGTGCCGCGCGTGAAGTAGGCGCCTTTGCTCGGGTGCGTGCCGGGCAGCGTGCGCGGCGGGATGCCGTCGCCGTCGTAGTCCTTGTAGCGGCCGAACTCCTTGCCGCTCTCCAGCTCCTCGGCGCTCATCACCTTGCCGCGGTCGTACTTGCGGCTGTCGTCCCACTTGAACGGATCGGTGAGGCGCTGGTTCATGCCGATGTCGAGGTCGGTCATGAGAAAAACCGGAGTCTGCAGGCGCTCGGCGAGGTCGAGCGACTCGGCGGCGAAATGGAAGCACTCGTTCGGATCGTGCGGGAAGAGCAGCACGTGCTTGGTGTCGCCGTGCGAGAGGTACGCCGCCTTCATCACGTCGGACTGCTGGGTGCGCGTCGGCATGCCGGTAGAGGGGCCGCCGCGCTGCACGTCGATGATCACCGCCGGGATCTCGGCGAAGTAGGCGAGGCCCACAAACTCGCTCATGAGCGAGATGCCCGGGCCGCTCGTGGCGGTGAAGGAGCGCGCCCCGTTCCAGCCGGCGCCGATCACGATGCCGATGGAGGCGAGCTCGTCCTCGGCCTGGATGATGGCGTACTTGTTCTTGCCGGTCTGCTTGTCGACGCGCAGCTTCGAGCAGTAGAAGGTGAAGGCTTCGGCGAGCGACGAGGACGGCGTGATTGGGTACCAGGCGCACACCGTCGCGCCGCCGTACACGGCGCCGAGCGCCGCGGCGGAGTTGCCGTCGATGAAGATCTTGTCGCCGACGTTGTAGGCGCGCTTCACCTTGAGGCCGAGCGTGTCCTTCAGGTACTTCTGCGAATAGTTCAGGCCGAGCTGGAGGGCGTTGAGGTTGGGCTTGAGGAGCTTCTCCTTGCCCTTGTACTGCTCGCCGATCAGCTCGGCGATCACCTCGGGCTCGATGCCCATCAGGCCCGCGAGTGCGCCGACGTAGATGATGTTCTTGAAGAGCTGGCGCTCGCGCGCGTCGGTGTAGTTCTCGTTGCAGATCTCGGTGAGCGGCATGCCGATGACGTTGATGTCGTCGCGGAACTTCGACGGCGGCATCGGCTTGGTGTTGTCGTAGAAGAGGTAGCCGCCCGGGTCGATCTCCTTCACGTCCTGGTCCCAGGTCTGCGGGTTCATCGCCACCATCAGGTCGACGCCGCCGCGGCGGCCGAGGTGGCCTTTCTCCGTCACTCTGACTTCGTACCACGTCGGCAGGCCCTGGATGTTCGACGGGAAGATGTTGCGCGGGCTGACCGGGATCCCCATCCGCAGGAAGCTCTTGGCGAAGAGCTCGTTCGCCGAGGCGGAGCCCGAGCCGTTGACGTTGGCGAACTTCACCACGAAGTCGTTCAGCGCCTCGATGCGCAGGGTATGGGTTTTCGTAGTCGTTGTGCTCATGTCTAGTTCTTGTAGGAAGGCTCGAGCTTGCGCGCGATGGCGTCGAACTCCAGCTCGCCGAGCCCCGCCTGGTCGGTGAGGAACTCCTCGCCCATGGCGTAGGAGGCTTCGCAGACTTCGGGCGAAGGTAGACGCAGCTTCGCGGTTTGCGCCGCGAGCTGGATCTCGCAGGCGCGGTTCAGACGCCAGAAGCGGATGAAGGCTTCCGGGATGGTTTCGCCGATGGTCAGCAGGCCGTGGTTGCGCAGGATCAGCGCCTGGTTCTCGGCGCCCAGACTCTTGACGAGGCGCGAGCGCTCGTCCAGCCGCATCGCCGGGCCTTCGAAGTCGTGGTACGAGAGGCGCTGCCAGACGTTGTGCGAGTACATGTGCACCGGCAGCAGGCCCGCATCCTGCGCCGACACCGCCATGCCGGCGAGCGTGTGCATGTGCCAGACGCACCCGGCATCGGGCCGCGCGCCGTGGATGGCGCTATGGATAATGAAGCCGGCCTTGTTCGCCTTGTGCACCTGCGGCTCGACGGGATTGCCCTCGAGGTCGATCTTGACGAGGCTGGAAGCCGTCACCTCGTCGAAGCGCAGCCCGTACGGGTTGATGAGGAAGTGGTGATCACGCCCCGGGATGCGCACGCTGATGTGCGTATAGATGAGCTCCGACCAGCCGAGGTGGTCGGCGATGCGGTAGGCGGCGGCGAGCTGCACGCGCAGGTCCCATTCGGTGCGCGAGAGATTCGAGCGGGTGGCGAGGGCGACGCTCATCGGCTAATTGCGACCCGGGGTCGGAATTAAGCGGCTTTCTTGTGGTACGGCAGGGTATTGGTGCCGGGCAGTGCCATCTCGATCAGGTACTTCTGCATGTCCCAGGCGCCGGTCGGGCAGCGCTCGGCGCACAGGCCGCAGTGCAGGCACACGTCCTCGTCCTTCACCATCACGCGCTGGGTCTTCAGCGGGCCGGAGACGTACAGCGCCTGCGTCGCGTTCTTCGCCGGGGCGTTCAGTCTGGACCGCAGGTCCTTCTCGTCGCCGTTCTGGGTGAAGGTGATGCAGTCCATCGGACAGATGTCGACGCAGGCGTCGCATTCGATGCAAAGGCGATCGCTGAACACGGTCTGCACGTCGCAATTGAGGCAGCGCTGCGCTTCCTTCCACGCCGTGGCGACGTCGAAGCCGAGCTCGACCTCGGCCTTCACGTTCTTCAGCGTCTCCTTGATGTCGCGCCAGGGCACCTTGTAGCGCGCGTCCTGGTGGATCTCGTTGTCGTAGCTCCATTCGTGGATGCCCATCTTCTGCGACATCACGGTGACGCCGGGCGCGGGACGGCTCCGGATGTCTTCGCCCGCCAGCAGTTTCTCGATGGAGATGGCGGCGTCGTGCCCGTGCGCGACCGCCCAGATGATGTTCTTCGGCCCGAACGCGGCGTCGCCGCCGAAGAAGATGTGCGGCACGGTCGATTGCATCGTCGTCTTGTCCACGACCGGCATGTTCCATTTGTCGAACTGGAGGCCGGCGTCGCGCTCGATCCACGGGAACGCGTTCTCCTGCCCGACGGCGACGAGCACGTCGTCGCACTCGAAGAACTGGTCCGGGTCGCCGGTCGGCACGAGGTCGCGGCGGCCTTTGTCGTCGTACACCGCCTTGACCTTCTGGAAGGTCATGCCGGAGAGGCGGCCATTGGAAAGCTGGAAGGTCTTGGGCACCAGGAAGTTGAGGATCGGAATGCCCTCGTGCTGCGCGTCTTCCTTCTCCCACGGGCTCGCCTTCATCTCGTCGAAGCCCGACCTCACGATGACTTTTACATCATCGCCGCCGAGGCGCCGCGAGGTGCGGCAGCAATCCATCGCGGTGTTGCCGCCGCCGAGCACGATCACGCGCTTGCCGATCTTGCTGGTGTGGCCGAAGGACACCGATGAGAGCCAGTCGATGCCGATGTGGATGTTCTTCGCCGCTTCCTGGCGGCCGGGGATGTCGAGGTCGCGGCCGCGCGGCGCGCCGGAGCCGACGAAGATGGCGTCGTAGCCCTCAGCCAGCAGCGCTTTCATGCTGTCGATCTTGCGCTGCTTGAAGTGCACGCCGAGGTCCAGGATGTAGCCCACCTCCTCGTCGATCACCTCGAGCGGCAGACGGAAGCGCGGGATCTGCGACCAGATCATGCCGCCGGCACGCGGGTCCTGGTCGAACACCGTGACGTCGTAACCCAACGGGGCCAAGTCACGAGCGACAGTGAGTGACGCTGGCCCAGCTCCAATGCACACAATTTTCTTGCCGTTCTTTTTCTTCGCCGGACGTGGCATCGCCTTCTTGATGTCCGGATCTTTATAGTCCGCCGCGACGCGCTTAAGGCGGCAGATGGCGACGGGCTCGGGCTTGGGCTGGTTCTCTTCTTCCACACGCCCGCGGCGGCACGCCGGCTCGCACGGGCGGTCGCAGGTGCGGCCCAAGATGCCGGGAAAAACATTGGACTCCCAGTTCACCATGTAGGCGTCGGAATAGCGGCCGGCGGCGATCAAACGGATGTATTCAGGAACGGGCGTGTGCGCGGGGCAGGCCCACTGGCAATCGACTACCTTGTGGAAGTAGTCGGGGTTCTTGATGTCCGTCGGTTGCACTCGACTCCTATTGCCCGGAAGGTAGTTAGTTGTTGTGCCCAACATTCTACTGCCGGGGACCGCACGATACAGCTTAATTTTCAGACCCCTACAGTCTCCGGGGTCGTTGCGCGGGCGGGCCTATAATGCGGCGGCAATGAATCAGCTGGAATCGCTGCGCACCCACTCGCTGGTCGTCGCCGACACGGGCGACATCGAAGCCGTGGCGCGCTGGAAGCCGCAGGACGCCACCACCAATCCCTCGCTCCTGCTGACGGCGGCGCAGGATCCGCGCTTCCGCCACCTGGTGGATGCGGCCATCAAGGAGGCGCGCGGCGACGCCGAAGCGGCGATGGACGGGCTCTTCGTGCACTTCGGCCGCGAGATCCTCAAGCACGTCGAGGGGCGCGTCTCCACCGAGGTCGATGCGCGGCTCTCGTTCGACAAGTCGGGCTCGATCCAGCGCGCGCAGCGCGTGGTCGGGCTCTACGAGCGCCACGGCGTGCCGCGCGAGCGCGTGCTGATCAAGCTCGCCGCCACCTGGGAAGGCATCCACGCCGCGGAGCAGCTCGAGCGCGAAGGCATCCACTGCAACATGACGCTGCTCTTCTCGTACGCGCAGGCCATCGCCTGCGCCGATGCGGGCGTCACGCTGATTTCCCCGTTCGTCGGCCGCATCTACGACTGGTATCGCGCGGCACGCAAGGTGGACGACATCCCGGTCGCGGACGATCCCGGCGTCGCGTCGGTGGCGAAGATCTACACCTACTACAAGAAGCACGGCTACCCGACGCAGGTGATGGGCGCGAGCTTCCGGAAGACCGAGCAGATCCTGGCGCTCGCCGGGTGCGATCTGCTGACCATCGCGCCCGACCTGCTCGAGAAGCTCGCGCGCGCGCCGGGGCAGGTCGAGCGCAAGCTCTCGCCCGAACTGGCGCGCCGGGCGAGCATCGAAAAGACGCCGCTCGACGAGAAGAGCTTCCGCTGGCTGCACAACGAAGACCAGATGGCGACCGAGAAGCTCGCCGAGGGCATCCGGCGCTTCGACGCCGACGCGCGCAAGCTCGAGCGGCTCATCATCTCGCTCGGCGCCGCCACCGCCGCCGCCGCCTAATTCCGACCCGGGGTCGTAATTATTCCGGCGGCGTGCGCCGGAGGCGGTTCCAGATCCAGAGCAGCAGAAAGAGCGCCGCGGGCACCGCGATGCCGAGCAGGATCGGCTGCAGCGCCTTTTCGTGCTCTTCGGAGAATGCGAGGATCGTGCCGGCGTTAAGGCCGGAGACCACGACCCAGATGACGGTGAAGAGCAGCCACAGCTTGGTCCACAGCGGCAGCGGCTTCACCGCGAAAACAATTGCGACCCGGGGTCGGAACTAGGGGACGTAGCGCCGCACCTTCATGAGCTCGTCGTGGGCCTTGTAGCCCTCTTCCTTTAGCTGCGCGCGCGTGGCGTCGACGAAGCTCGTTTCCAAGAGCAGCGAGGGATCGATGCGCGGCTGCAGGCGCTTCTCGCTGTCGGGGAAGGTGTAGAGCAGGTGGTCGAGCGCGCCGAGGGTGACGCCGAGCTCGTAGTGCTGGGCCTCGACGCGCTTCTTGAGCGCGATGGCGTCGCGCATCCAGGCGTCGTTGCGCCACGCAGCGCGCGCCATGTGGCCGGTGAGCGCCTGGCGGCTCGCGGCGGCCTGGCGCTCGAGCTCGCGCACGTTCACCATGCGCCGCGCGATCTCGCGCGCGCCGACGATGTAGAGCCCGGCGGCATCCGCGAGCTCAGGATCCCGCGGCGCCTTGGCCGCCTCCAGATTGGCTTCCAGCGCGCTCACGATCTGCGGTGTGGGCTGCGCGCCGAGCGCCTCGCGCAGCTTGGCCGTCGTGTCGCCGACCAGCGCCGTCACCTTGTGCTGCTGCGCCCGCTTCTCATAGGCGGCATAGCCTATCCGGCCGAACACCACCGCCAGCGTGAAGACCACGATGGCGAGGGCGAGGCCGATGCCTTTGGCCAGCATGGCGCAAGGATAACCGCTGGGCACGGCCCGTGCTTGCGGAAAAAGTCGTGAAGCGCCGCCATCTCTTCGACAACGGCTACCCGGTGGCAAACGCCACGCTCGTCGCCGGCAGCGAAGTGCTGCTCGCGATCGCGCGCCAGTCGCTGCGCAAGTCCTCGCTTAAGCTCGTGCGCTCGTTCCTGCTGCTGGCCGATTCGTCCGGGCGCGTGTTGCAGTCGCTCGCACGCTGCGGTTGCACCCATGCCGAGCTGCGCGAAACGCGCGACAATTACGTCTACATTGGATCCGATCGTCCGCCAAGCGCAAAACCTGCTGGTCAGGAGTCGCAGAACCGCCCTGCTCGCGCGCCGACGCATCACCGGTAGCCGCGAGCGGCTGTCGCAGTCCGGAGACACAGTCGTCGCCACCGCCTCGCGGATCAGCGCCGCGCGCTCGGCGCTGCTGGGCGCGCAGCACTCGTAGCGACAATTCGGGGACGGAGCCCGAACTGGATCGGGCTCCGTCCCCGAATTAGTTCGGGCTGCGTCCCCGAATTCGGATGAGCGCGCTGCCCCGGTTCGTCCTGCTCTACGCCGCGATGTACGCAGCCTACGGCGTCGCCTCGCCGTTCCTGCCGGCGTTCGTCAACTCGCGCGGGATTGCGCCTGAAGAACTGGGGCTGGTGCTCGGCACCGGCACGGCGGTGCGCCTCGTGAGCGCGCCGCTCGCGGGACGCATCGGCGATGTGCTGGAAGCGCTGCGCACGGTGCTCGTGCTCTGCATCGCGCTCGCCGCGCTGACGACGCTCGGCTATCTCAGCGCCGAGCACTTCTGGACTTTCCTCGCGGTGAGCGCGCTGCAGGCGGCGGCGCTCGCGCCGATGACGGTGCTCGCCGACGCGCTCGCGCTCGGCGCGGCAAGGCGCCAGGGCTTCGAGTACGGCTGGGTGCGCGGCACGGGCTCGGCGGCGTTCATCGTCGGCACGCTCGCCGCCGGCCAGGCCATCGCGGCTGCCGGATTGGACGTCATCGTCACGCTGCAGGCGCTGCTGCTCGGCGTCGCCGCGGCCGCGGCGCTCTTCGTGCCCGACCTGCCGCACGCGCACGCGGCGCGTGCCGAGCGCGAGAGCGTGGCGATCCTCCTGCGGCTGCGGGAGTTCCGCTACGTCGTGCTGATCGCCGCGCTCGTGCTGGGCAGCCACGCGATGCACGACGCGTTCGCGATGATCCGCTGGCGCGCTGCGGGCGTCGGCCCGACCACCGGCGCGCTGCTCTGGTCGGAGGCGGTGCTGGCGGAGGTCGTGGTGTTTTTCGCCATTGGCCCGATGCTCGTGCGCCGGTTAACACCGCCCGGCGCGCTCGCGCTCGCCGCGATCGCGGGCATCGTGCGCTGGAGCGTGATGGCGACGAGCACGCAGGTGCTGGCGCTTGCGCTAGTGCAGCCGCTGCACGGCATCACCTTCGCGCTCCTGCACCTCGCCTGCATGCGCGTGATCGCCCGGACGGTGCCAGCGGCGCTTGCCGGCACCGCGCAGGCGATCTACGGCACGGTGGGCATCGGCGGCGCGACGGCGCTCGCGACGTTCTCCTCCGGCTCGCTGTACGGCCGGCTCGGTGCTTCGGGATTCTGGGTGATGGCGCTCGTGTGCGCCGGCGCCGTGCCGCTCGTCTGGCGGCTCGCGCGCGCCAGCGCCTTGCACTGAGGACACCAGCTCCCCTGCTTCACCGAGTTCAGGCTCGCCTGCCAGCGGTGGCCGTGCAGGCATTGCCATTCGAGCTTCGCCTGGCTGTTGGTGTAGCGCTCGGCCAGGCATTTCCCGCCTCGCATGGCCGCCATCTCGTGCACCACGTGCTGCGGATAGCGCAGCCGGTCGTCGGCGCAGCGCTTGCACCAGTGCCCCTGCCGGACCGCGTGCGCTACCGCGCGCCAGCGGTGGCCCTCGGCACACTCCCATTCCATCAGCGTGAGGCTGTCGACGTAGGTCTCGGTCAGGCAGCGGCCGCCGCGCCGGGCGGCATCGCGCTGGATTTCGTCGATCGTGAGCTTGCGCATCGCCGGCTCCATTTCGTTAGCGATGCGCGCAGTGTGGCGCGGCGCGCTGCGGCGCCGCAGTGACCGGCTGGGGCGGGTCGGTGTGCGCTATTCACCTACGGTGACTGTCGTTCCCGCGCAAGCGGCAACCCATGATTCTTTCTGGATCCCCGCTTTCGCGGGGAAGACATCACAACCTAGCGCCAGGGGCGCTTCGTGCGGCGCGCGAGCGTGACGCCGAAGAGCGCCAAGCACAGCACACAGACTGCCCATACCGCCGCCTGCTGCAGCGGCGCGTCGGCAAGCCCGCTCAGGCCGAAGGCGGCGGCGACGATCGCCAGGAAGAAGAACACGAGTCCCGAGGTCAGCATCTTTTTCTCCGTCAGCTCGAAAGATGCCTCCAGTTGTGCAAAATGCATGCCCCATGCTGAAACGACCCCTCGCCAGGCCGGGCACGCTTGTCGTGCTCGAGCATCACTCCCGGATCCTCAAAGACAACCCGCTCGGCGATCCGCACGTGAGAAAGCTCGCGGTATGGCTGCCGCCGCAGTACGACGACGAGCGCGCGCGCCTGCGGCGCTTCCCGGTGCTCTTCGACATGGTGGGGTTCACCGGCTCCGGGCTCGGGCACATCGCCTGGAAGAACTTCGGCTACAACGTTCCCGAGCGGGCTGCGCGCCTTATGGCCGAGGGGAAGATGGGCCCGGCGATCTTCGTCCTCCCGGACTGCTTCACCGCGCTCGGCGGCAACCAGTACGTCAACTCCTCGGCGATCGGCGACTACGCCGACTACATCACGCGGGAGCTGATCCCGTTCGTCGACCGCCAGTTCCGCACGCTCGGCAGCCGCGAGCATCGCGGCTGCTTCGGCAAATCCTCCGGCGGCTACGGCGCCATCCTTCACGGCATGAAGTACGCGCGCTACTGGGGCGCAATCGCGAACCACTCGGGCGATGCGTACTTCGACTTCGTCTACTGGCACGACTGGCCGAACACGCTCAACGAGCTCGGCAAGCACCGGCTGCCCAGGCGCAAGCCCGGGCGCTACGACGCGCGCGCCGCCTCCAGCGACCGGCGGCTCGCGACCGGCATGGACGATGGGCGCATCAAGCGCTTCCTGCAGGAGGTGTGGAAGAAGGAGAAGGTGCCGGCGAAGGAAGTGATGTGCATCATGAACCTCTGCATGGCCGCGACCTACGATCCGGATCCGCGCGCGCCGAACGGCTTCCGCGTGCCTTTCAACCTGGAATCAGGCGAGCCGCTGCCCGAGCGCTGGGCGCGCTGGCGGCAGCACGATCCGGTCAATCTGGTGCAACGCTATCGGCAAAACCTGAAGAGCCTGCGCGGGATCTACATCGATTGCGGCTGGCGCGATCAGTTCCACATCCACTATGGCACCCGCATCCTCTCCAAGCGCCTGAGCGAGGCCGGCGTCAAGCACGTCTACGAGGAGTTCGACGACGACCATTCGGACGTCGACTACCGGATGAATGTTTCGCTGCCCTTCCTCTACCGCGCGCTGCGATAGAAATCGGGGTCAGGCACCGATTTCACCGGCTAATTGGTGCCTGACCCCGATTAGGGCCCGGTGCGATGGAACGAGATGCGCATCGCCGGTCAGTGCGCCCCGGCGTCGTGCACGTACCAGTCCTGCTGCTGCACGTCCATGAACGCGAATACACGCCCATCGACGTACGCGACGCCGTCGAACACCGAGAGCCGCTGATACGGGCCGAGCGGCGGCGTCCTGGCCGCGGCCGGCGTCACGATGAGCGGCCCGAGAATCTCCAGAGTGGCGAACTCCTCGCCG
>DASSLQ010000262.1:0-6795 GCA_035689325.1 Burkholderiales bacterium
CTCCGCCATGTGGCGCTGGAAGAAGTAGTCGACGAAGCCATGCACGTAGAGCACTGCGCCGCGCGGCGCCCGCGAGACGGGCAGCCGCACGAGCGTCGCCACGACCTCGCCGTCGTAGTCGGGCGGAAAGTCGAGCTCGAGGGCCTCGAACCCCGGCAGCAGCGCGTCAGGCCGCCACGCGCTCATGCCGCTTCAAAGCCCAGACGATATGTTCTTTCACCAACGGGGAAACGCTATTCATTCGAGACCGTAGGGCTGCAAGGACTTCGGGCGAAGAAGGAGCATTTCCTAACCCCACGGCCAAGTTGCGCAGCCAGCGCTCGTACCCGATGCGCCGTATCGCCGAGCCCTGCAGGCGCTCGTCGAACTCGGCTTCGGTCCAGCCGAAGAGCTCGACCAGCGTCGCGCGGTCGAGGCCATGGCGCGGAGCGAAATCCTTTTCGCCGCTGGGCTGCGCGAAGCTGTTCCACGGGCAGACGACCTGGCAGTCGTCGCAGCCGTAGACCCGGTTGCCGATCAGCGGCCGCAGCTCCTCGGGGATCGCGCTCTTGTGCTCGATCGTCAGATACGAGATGCAGCGGCGCGCATCGAGCTGATAAGGCGCGACGATCGCCTGCGTCGGGCACACGTCGATGCAGCGGCGGCAGCTGCCGCAATGCTCCTCGATCGGCTCATCGGGCGGCAGCGGCAGGTCGGTGTACACCTCGCCGAGGAAAAACCAGGACCCCGTGCGGTCGAGAAGCAGCGTGTGCTTGCCGCGCCAGCCGATCCCAGCACGCACGGCGAGCTCCACTTCCATCACCGGCGCAGAATCGGTGAACACGCGATAGCTGAACGAGCCGACCTCCAACTCGATGCGATCGCACAGGCGCTGCAGTCGTGCGCGCAGCACCTTGTGGTAGTCGCGGCCCCTGGCGTAGCGCGCGATCTGCGCATCCGGGCTCGCTTCCTCGCCCGTGTAGTAGTCCATGCGGCAGGAAATCACCCGCAACGTTCCGGGCCTGAGCTCCGCGGGTCGCGCGCGGAGCGTGCCATGCCGCGCCATATACTCCATCTCGCCATGCCGGCCCTGCGCGAGCCACTCGACGAGCCGCGGCTCCGCGGCTGCCAAGTCCGCGTCGGCAATGCCCACCGCCTGGAAGCCAAGGCTGCGGCCCCAGTCGCGGATGCGGTTTGCCAGCGCTGCGTAATCCATGTCGGTCGATCTTAAATTGCCCGACGCCGACGCCACGGCGCGGCTCGGCGCTGCCCTCGCTGCCGGCATCGCCCCGGGCCGGGTGTTGCATCTGTCCGGCGAGCTCGGTACCGGCAAAACCACGCTCGTGCGCGGGCTGCTGCGCGCGCTTGGCATCACCGGACCTATCAAGAGCCCAACCTATGCCTGGGTTGAACCTTATTCGATTTCGAGCTTAGACTTGTATCATTTTGATTTCTATCGCTTCGCTGATGGGAACGCATGGCTGAGCTCGGGACTGCGCGAGTACTTCCGGCCGGAGGCGGTCTGCATCGTCGAATGGCCCGAGCGTGCGGGCGACCTTTTGCCGCCGCCCGACCTGGCGGTGCGGCTCAGCTACGACGGTACAGCGCGGCGCGCCGAGCTGCGGTCGCACTCCGCGGCGGGCGATGGCTGGCTCGCCTCGTTGCGGCAAGCGCGCTCTTCTTCCTAGCAAGCGCCGACGCGCAGGTCACTGCCAGCCGCATCTGGCCGGCGCGCGATTACACGCGCCTCACGCTCGAATCGAAGGCCGCGGTCAACTTCCAGGTGTTCTCGGTAAAGGATCCCGAGCGCCTGGTGCTCGATCTCGAGACCGAGATGACCCCGGCGCTCGCCGAGCTCGACGGCAAGGTGGTCGCCGACGATCCGTACATCAAGGGCATGCGCGCGGCGCGCAACCGGCCCGGCGTGGTGCGCGTCGTGCTCGACCTCAAGACCGAGGTGAAGCCGCAGGTGCTCACGCTCACGCCGATTGCCGAGTACGGTCACCGGCTGGTGCTCGACATCTATCCGGCGGTGCCGGTCGATCCGCTGGCTGCGCTGATCGAGGAGACGCGCAAGACCGACGAGCTGCGCAAGGAGCGTAACGAGCAGCCGAAAGTGGCGCGCCTCGCCACGATCGTCATCGATGCCGGGCACGGCGGCGAGGACCCAGGAGCAGTCGGCCGCCACGGGACGCGCGAAAAGAACGTCACGCTGGCAATTGCGCGCCGCCTCAAGGGCCTGGTGGATGGCGAGCCGAACATGCGCGCGCTGCTCACCCGTGACGGCGATTACTTTCTAGAGCTGCGCGAGCGTGTCAGGAAAGCGCGAGCCGTAAGCGCCGACCTCATGGTGTCGATCCACGCCGATTCGTTCGTGCGGTCCAACGCCCGCGGCTCGTCGGTGTACGCGCTCTCGGACCGGCGCGCGACCTCGGAAGCGGCGCGCCTGCTGGCGCAGAGCGAGAACGCCTCCGACCTGATCGGCGGCGCGAGCAACGCGCCGAAGGACGATTACGTCAGGGGAACGATCATCGACCTGTGGCAGACCGGCACGATCGACTACAGCCTGCGCCTCGGCGACTTCGTGCTCAAGCGCCTGGGCGAGGTGAACCCGCTGCACCGCGCGCGCGTCGAGCAGGCCAGCTTCGCGGTGCTCACCGCGCCGAACGTGCCGTCGATCCTGGTCGAGACGGCTTTCATCTCCAATCCGCAGGAAGAGAGCCGCCTGGCCGACGAGCGCTATCAGGACCGGCTTGCCCGCGCCATCCTCGAGGGCATCCGCGATTACATCGCGAAACACCCGCCGCGCCGCACTTCACCCCTGGCGCTGAACTGAGCGGCTGCGCAGCCAGGCGATCGCGCCCGGCGAAATCGAGAGCAGGATGATCGCCATGATGACGAGCGTCAGGTTCGCCTTCACCGCGGGGATGTTGCCGAAGAAGTAGCCCACGGTGCAGATCGAGCCGACCCAGGCCACGGCGCCGATCACGCAGAAGGCGAGGTAGCGCAGATACGGCATGGCGCCGAGGCCCGCCACGAACGGCACGTACGTGCGTACGATCGGCATGAAGCGCGCGATGACGATGGTCTTGCCGCCATGGCGCTCGTAGAAGTCGTGCGTGCGCTGCAGATACGCCGGGTTGATCCAGCGCCCGAAGAGGCGCAGGCCGGTCCAGCGCCCGATCCAATAGTTGCAGTTGTCGCCGCAGAGCGCCGCGGCGATCAGCACCGCGATCACCAGGCCGATATTCATGCCGCCCGCCGCCGCGAGCGCGCCGACCACGAAGAGCAGCGAGTCGCCCGGCAGGAACGGCGTGACGACGAGCCCTGTTTCGCAGAAAACGATGGCGAAGAGCAGCGCGTACACCCACGCGCCGTGCGCAGCGACGAACGACGCGAGATGCTGATCGAGATGGACCGCGAGGTCCCACAGCGTGGCGAGAAATTCCACCGACCGATTCTATATACTCCCCATGTGAGCGCGATTCGCGTGCTGCCCGAGCTCCTCGTGAGCCAGATTGCCGCCGGCGAAGTCGTGGAGCGGCCCGCTTCCGTGCTCAAGGAGCTGCTCGAGAACAGCATCGACGCCGGTGCCCGCACGATCAACGTCACGCTGGACGAGGGCGGCGTGCGCCGCGTCCAGGTCGAGGATGACGGCGAGGGCATCGCGCGCGAGGAGCTTGCGCTCGCGCTCGCGCGCCATGCAACCAGCAAGATCGCGCAGCTTTCCGATCTGGAAGCGGTGTCGACCATGGGCTTTCGCGGCGAGGCGCTCGCATCCATCGCCGCCGTAGCGCGGGTGGCGATTACCACCCGCCGTCACGACGCGACGCACGGCTGCGCCGTCCACGCCGAAGGCGGCACGATGGACCAAGTGCAGCCCGCCGCACGCGCGCCTGGCACCACGGTGTCGGTGGAGGACCTCTACTTCAACACCCCGGCGCGCCGCAAGTTCCTGAAGAGCGAGCCGACGGAGTTCGGCCATTGCGAGGAAGTACTGCGGCGGATCGCGCTCGCGCGCCCGGAGATCGCCTTCTCGCTGCGGCACAACGGCCGCGTCAGCCGGCATCTGCGCAGCGAATCGCTGCGCGAGCGAGCGGTGGCGCTGCTCGGCCGCGAACTCGCGCAAGCGAGCGTGCCGCTCGAAGCGGCGGCGGGCGGCATGCGCCTGCGCGGCCTTGCCGGCACTCCGCAGGCGGCGCAAGCCCGCGCCGATTGCCAGTACCTGTTCGTCAACGGACGCTACGTGCGCGATCGGGTGCTGGCGCACGCCGTGCGCGAAGCCTATGCCGAGCTCCTCCACGGCGATCGGCAGGCAGCGCACCTCCTCTTCCTGGACATCGACCCGCGAGCGGTGGATGTGAACGTGCATCCGGCGAAGATCGAGGTGCGCTTCCGCGACTCCCGCGCGGTGCACCAGTTCGTGCGGCACGCGCTCGTGCGCGTGCTCGCCCCGAGCGCTGCGCAGGCGCCGGTCGCTTATGCGACCGTTTCGCAGAGCGCGGGCATCCAGGCGGCGCTCGCCTTGGCTCAACCGGCCGCTGCCTACCAGGCGTTCATGGCGAGCGCGGCAGCGCCGCTCCCGGCGGCCGAGCAAAGCCCGCCGCTCGGCTTTGCGCTCGGCCAGCTGCACGGCATCTACATCCTCGCGCAGAACGAAGCGGGGCTCGTCCTCGTCGACATGCACGCCGCGCATGAGCGCATCGTCATGGAGCGCCTGAAGCGCGCGCTCGATTCAGGCGACGTGGCGCGACAGCGGCTGCTGGTGCCGGCGGTGTTCTCGGCGGACGCGCTCGACGTCGCCACCGCCGAGGAGAACCGCGGGCTGCTGGAGCGCGTCGGCATCGAGATCGTCGTCTCGGGGCCCAATGAGCTCACCGTGCGCAGCGCGCCGGTGCTGCTTGCGAGCGGCGACGTCGTCGGCCTCGCGCGCAGCCTGCTGAAGGAAATTCGCGACTACGGCGCGAGCCAGATGCTGGCCGGCCGCCAGAACGAGCTCCTCGCCACCATGGCCTGTCATGCGGCGGTGCGCGCGCATCGCACCCTGACCACGGCGGAGATGAACGCGCTGCTGCGCGAGATGGAGGAGACCGAGCGCTCGGGCAGCTGCAACCACGGCCGCCCGACCTGGTACCAGTTGACGATGGCGGATCTCGACAAGCTCTTCCTGCGCGGGCGCTGATGGCCGGCGTCATGCTCATCACCGGCTCGAGCCGCGGCATCGGCGCGGCCACCGCGCGCCTCGCCGCCGGGCGCGGCTACAAGGTGTGCGTCAACTACGTACGCGATCGCGGCGCGGGCGAGGCGCTCGCGCGCGAGATCGGCGGCATCGCGGTCGGTGGCGACGTCGCGGTGGAAGCGGACGTCGTGCGCATGTTCACCGAGGTGGATAAGCGTCTCGGGCGTCTTACGGTGCTGGTGAACAACGCCGGAGTGGTCGATGTCGCCGCGCGCGTGGACGAGATGAGCCTCGCGCGCCTGGACCGGATGTTCGCGATCAACGTCACCGGCAGCTTTCTCTGCGCGCGTGAGGCGGTGAAGCGCATGTCGACGCGGCACGGCGGCGCGGGCGGCGCGATCATCAACCTCTCGTCGGTGGCCGCACGCATCGGCGCGCCGGCCATGTACGTCGACTACGCCGCGGCGAAGGGTGCGATCGACACCATGACGCTCGGCCTGTCCAAGGAAGTCGGCGGTGAAGGCATCCGGGTGAATGCGGTGCGGCCGGGCGTCATCCTCACCGAGATCCATGCCTCGAGCGGCGATCCGGGCCGCGCCGAGCGCATCGGCGCCACCGCGCCGCTCGGCCGCGCCGGGGACGCGGAGGAAATCGCGCGGGCGATTCTCTGGCTCGCGTCCGACGAAGCGTCGTACGTCAGCGGGGCGATCCTCGACGTCGCGGGTGGCCGGTAAGGCGTTCGCGCTGCTCGGCCCGACAGCGAGCGGCAAATCCCGCCTCGCCATCGCGCTCGCCGAGCGCCTGCCGCTCGAGATCGTGTCGATGGACTCCGCGCAGGTGTATCGCGGCATGGATATTGGCACCGCGAAGCCGCCGGCCGCGGAACGCGCGAGCGTGCCGCACCACCTGATCGATGTGCTGGATCCCGATCGCAGCTACTCGACCGGCCGCTGGCGCGCCGATGCGATCGCCGCGGTGCGCGAAATATTGGCGCGAGGCAAAACGCCGCTGATCATCGGCGGCACGATGCTCTACTACCGTGCGCTGGTCGGCGGACTGGACGCGCTGCCGCAGGCCGACCCGCAGATGCGCGCGGCGATCGACGCCGAGGCTCGCGAGCGCGGCTGGCCGGCGCTGCACGCGGAGCTCGAGCGCGTGGATCCGAAGAGCGCACGGCGCATCGGTGCCGGCGACACGCAGCGCATCCAGCGCGCGCTCGAAGTGTGGCGCGTGACCGGAAAGCCGCTCTCCGCGCTGCAGGGCGCGACGCCGGGCACGCTGCCGTTTTCCTTGAAAGCCTTCGCGCTCCTGCCGGCAGATCGCGAAGCGCTGCACGAGCGCATCGCGCAGCGCTTCGATGCCATGCTGCGCGCCGGCCTGGTCGATGAGCTGAAGGCGCTGCGCAGCCGGTTTCGGCTGACGCTCGGCATGCCGAGCATGCGAGCGGTGGGCTATCGCCAGGTGTGGCAATACCTGGAAGGCGAGTTCGACGAAGCCACGATGCGCGAGCAGGCGATCGCCGCGACGCGCCAGCTCGCCAAGCGCCAGCTCACCTGGCTGCGCAGCTTTACCGACGTCGAGCGCGTTGCCGACGATGTCGGAGCGCTTGCAGCGTGCATAGCCGGGGTCAGGTCGTG
>DASSLQ010000263.1:0-10097 GCA_035689325.1 Burkholderiales bacterium
GTACCGCGCGATCAGGTCCGCTACATTTCGCCCGCTCGTGAATGTCATCGCATACGTGCCATCGATTACCCGTAAGCGGCTCCTGGAGCTTGCCGTGTCCCGCATCGGCAGAGCGGCCGTGGCCAGGCGCCTGGCAGTGCCAGTCGCCATCCTAGAGGATTGGCTCGCCGGGGAAACGCAGATCCCGGACGGCAAGCTCATCCCGCTGATCGACTTGCTAGATGAAACGGGCGAGCGATAGCCGCCGACTCCTGGAATTGCTCATGGCCGAGAAACCGTCACGCCAGCTGATTGTGGAGCAGGCGGAAAAGCTCCTGGGCCGCAAGCAGCTGGCGAAAGGGCTGCAGGTCAGCGAAGACGAGATTCGCTCCTGGCGCGACGGCAAGACCTCGCTCTCCGATAGCCAACTGCTCAAGCTGTCCGATTTGTTGGCGAAATACGCCGCGGGCAAACACCGTCGCTAAGGCGGATCGCGCGCACTCGCGCGCCTCAGGGTTCGATGCTCACCTGGTCAAGCCGATAAGTGCGGCGATCCTGCAGGCCGTCATCGCCGCGCTGCTGCAAACGCGGTGCAGCGAGTCGCTGCCGGTCAGAAGCCGATCGTTACTCCGATATTCAGCACCGGATAGGCCTTGAACCGGTGGAGCTTGTCTTCCAGCGCCCCTTGCTCGGACGCCGCCTGGCCTTGCAAGGCCGAGCACTGGGCAGCGCTGAGCCCCGTGCAATCTGCGGTGAGCGTGGCTTTCGGCGAGCCCATGAACATCACGCCCAGATCGGCATAGAAGTTCACGCCGGCGCCGGCGACGTTGCCCCAGCCCACGCCGAGGTAAGGCGCAGCCTTGTTGCCTGCTTCCACTTTCGCGTTGAGGCTTCCGGGACCGGCGTTCGGATGACCGGTCGCCTCGTACTTGTTGTCGTTGAAAATGACGCCGCCCGTCAGGCGGAATACGGGACCCAGCGGGTGGAAATCGAGCAGCGCATTCAGGTTCGAGAGCGTGGCGTCGCCCTTGTAGGAAGCGTTGGAGGTGTCGACATCGTGGCTCCACTTCAGTGCCGAGTAGCCGACGCGCGCATCGATCGTCGGCGCGACGTTGAAGGCCACGTCGGCGCCAATGCCGGTGCTGCCGGCACGCACGCCTATCCCGGCCGCATGCAAGGGCCCGCAGGCGGCGAAGGCGACAGCGAACACGAGAGCTCGTTTCATTTATTCCCTCCTTGTTATTTCGCGCACCCCATTAAGCCTACGCTCAAAGACGCGGCGAAGGAATTTGTGCTTGCAGGGCGTGCTACTTATTGGCCTGGGTCAGCTGGTGAACCAGGTCGGCGAGCGCCAGGGCTCTGTTATGGGTCATATCGGCGCTCCCTTCCAGCCATTCCTCGACCAGCTTTTCCGGGACTCTCAGCCGTTCCGCCAACTGCTTCCGGCCAAGGCGTCCCATGGCGTATTGGAGCAAGCGTTTTTTTGACTCGTCCGCTTCTGGCGGCATCTGTTTTTCTCACTCGGCTATGGAGCCATGACTGCGATGGTCAGATAGATCATCGCCACGACCCAGAGGAGCTCGGCCAATACCTCGCGACGCGTAAGCGGGGAGAGCGCGCGGGACTCGTCTGGCGCCATGGCGAAGTCGAGCCTAGCAAGCAGAGAACATCACGGGCGATGATTCTTTTCACAATTCTTCACGCTTAGGCAACTTTAGGACGATTTGCGGCAACGCGTTGCGTGCCGCCGCCCTGTTCGCGGGCCTAAAGGCGCTGGCTATCGAACAGATTCAGTGATGGCGCTGCTGAATATTCCGTACTGGCGCATTGACCGGATCGACCGATCCTGGGAAAGTCGGGCGAAGGAAACTGCCTCTGCGGTCAGCGTTTTCGCTGCTTTACCTTCACGTCCTCCTCGCAAAAGTACTCCGCCACCTCAGTGGCCATGCTCTTTGGCTGGCCAAACGAAATCCATCCATGGCCCCGCAGGACAAATTCTTCCCGGCGCAGAACGATGTCCTGCTTGTCGCCATCGAGCAGGATGAACGTACCGTTGGAGCTTTGATCTCGTATCACGAAGTGGCTCTTGCGCCGTTCTATGACGCAGTGATTCCGGGAGGCGGTCGCTTCGGCTATTACCAGGGTCGATTCGGGGTCGCGGCCGATGGTGATGAATTCGACGCGACGCCGGCGCACCAATTCGCGAGTGCCGACGCGAAGACGAAGACGTACGTGATTGGCTGCCTGCGCGGCGGGGCGCAGGGTCACGTCCGTTATGTCGGGATCCTGTGCCCATAGCACTTCGCACAAGGTGATGTCTTGTGCCTTGCCCTTCACCGCGATGTCGTAGAGCCGGCGCGTAGCGCTTCGCAGCAGCGGGGTGAGCTTTGTAACGGTATCGGCGGACGTCAGCACCTGGCCTTTGGTCGCTTGCGCGGCGAGGCGCGACGCAAGGTTCACCGTGTCACCAAATATGTCGCCGTCGCGCTGAACGACGGGTCCGGTGTGAAAGCCGATTCGCAACGATAGTTTCTGCCCCTCAACAGCGGGCAGCGCGTTGACGGCCACATGCATATGCGCCGCCGCCCCTGTAGCGACGTCGGGATCCGGGAAGACCGCCATCAGCACATCGCCAATCGTCTTTACGACACGTCCACCGGCCGCTTCCGTTGCGGCACGCGCTGCGTCGAGACACTTGCTTATGCCTTCCGCCGCGGCCCCGTCAGCTCGCGCCTCGTATAGCCGGGTGCTGCCGGTGACCCCGGCAAAGAGCACTGTCGTTTCGCGCCCTGCGCTCGGCGTGGACGCGTTGAGGCCAGGCGTACAACTTCGCGCGGCCGGTTCCGCCTTGGCGATAACGGGACTCCTCGAAGGGTGGTGCATCAAGTTACCCTTTCGCGACAAAAAAAGGGCAACTTCACGCAAACAGAAACGACCATCATCTGGTCGGCGGTCCCGCTGTCGTGGGGCTTCAGCCCTTTAGACCGGTAACTTTGCGTCCCTGCCTTTCGGCAGGTTTGCCCTTGTTGAGCGCACTCTAGCGTAATCCGAGATCGCCGCGTATGAAGTTCCGGCTAACCTTCTTGAGACTCGGTGAATTGCTGTGTCGGGCGTGATTTAGTTGTCTGCACTCGCCGGAGGTCGCGCCAGTGGGTCCGCGTGACCCTTTTTTTCGCGTTGCTTTCCGTAAGCCGTCCCCTCGTCTAGTGGATTTCTGTTCCGTTTCATTCGTGGCGCGAACCTGCCCTGATTTCTAAAGCGGCGTGGCGAAGGCGGTGTCGAGCAGGCGCGGCGTGACGCTCCAGCGACGCGGTGAGTTGAGCAGCACGACGATCACGCGCGAGCCGTTCCTCTCGGCAGCGGCGATCACGCAGTTGCCCGCGGCGCCGGTCGTGCCGGTCTTCACGCCGATCGCGCCGGGATAGTGGCCGATGAGGGCGTTGGTGTTACGCAGGTAGAAGCGCCGGCGGCCGTCGAGCGTGCGGATGGTGGTCTGGTCGATGGTCGCAAGGTTGCGGTACTCGGCGTGCTGCAGCACCTGCTCGGCGAGGCGCGCGAGGTCGGCCGCGGTGGAGTACTGCCCGGGCCGGTCGTGGCCGCACGGGTCGACGAAATGGGTGTTGCGCAGGCCGAGCGTGAAGGCACGCTGGTTCATGCGCGCGACGAAGTCCGGGCCGCCGCTGTCCGCGAGCGCGCGGCAGGCGTCGTTCGCCGAATGCATGATCGCGGCGGCCAGGAGGTCGCGCGCGCGCAGGAGTTCGCCGGGGCGCAGCCCGATGCGGCTGCCGTTCTCGCGCGCCGCGGCGGGAGTCACCACCACCGGCTCGTCGAGCTGGCCGCGCTCGAGGAAGAGGAGCGCGGTCATCATCTTTGTCAGGCTCGCAGGCGCGTGGCGCTGGTTCTCGGCCGCCGACCAGAGCACGCGGCCGTCGCGCTTCACGACGTAGGCGCCGGCGACGTGCTGCGGAAAGGCATTCTCGGCTGCCTGTGCGGCGGCCGCGATGCCGAGGACTGCGAAGACGAGCGCGCTGCGAATGGCTGCTTTCCTCCCGGCTTGTTCTTGAAGCGCACTCGCATTATCGCGTAGGCTCCGCGCATGTTGGACGTGCTCTTTCGCGGCGCGCGGGTCTATGACGGCAGCGGCGCGAAATCCGTCACGGCTCCGGTCGGTGTACGCGAGGGCACGATCGTTAAGGTCGGTGATACCGACGAGCCGGCACGCCGCACGGTGGACGCGGGCGGCCTCGCCCTCATGCCCGGCATCGTCGACCTGCACACGCACTACGACGCGCAGATCACCTGGGATGCGACGCTCTCGCCCTCGGTTGCTCTTGGGGTGACGACCGCGGTGATGGGCAACTGCGGCTTCGGCATCGCGCCGTGCCCGCCGGCGCAGCGCGAGACGCTGCTTCGCAATCTCTCGGTCGTCGAAGGCATGGACGTCGAGGCGCTCCTCGCCGGTACGCGCTGGGATTTCGAGAGCTTCGCTCAATATCTCGCCATGCTCGAGCGGCGGCGGCCGCTCGCGAACCTCGCCGTGCTCGCACAGCATTCGACCATCCGCAGTGCCGTGATGGGCGCCGCCGCCTCCGAGCGCAAGGCACCCACCGATCGCGAACTGGCCGAGATGCGGCGCCTCGTGGCCGAGGCGCTCGACGCGGGCGCGATCGGCTTCGCTTCCTCGTTCTCCCCCAACCACAGCGGCTGGGGCGGGCGGCCGATGCCCTCGACCATCGCAGCCGACGAGGAGCTGCAGAGCTTGGTGCGCGTGCTCGGCGAGAAGCGCCACGGCATCTTCGTCATGGCGACCGGGCCGCGCGCGACGCCCGAGTTCATGGAAGCGCTCGCCGCGGACACCGGACGGCCGGCGTTCATCGTCACGGTGCTTGCGATGCATAACCAGGCGCAGCCGCGCAGGGCCCTCGAGATGTACGAGCGCTGCGCGCAGGCGCTCGCGCGCGGGCACGAGGTGTACATCCACGCGAACTGCCAGCCGCTCTCGTTCGACTTCACGCTTCGCGAGCCCTACATCCTGTATTCGCACGACGCGTTCGACGCGGTGAAATCGGCACCGCACGCTGAGCGTGCCGCCATTTACCGGAGCGCTGCATTCCGCGAGCGGCTGCGCCAGAACTTCGGCGCGCCGGGGCAGGGCATCCTCTTCTACGGCGACTGGACGCAGGTCGAGCGCGACGGCGTGCCGGTGACGGAGCTTGCGCGGCGGGAAGGAAAAGACGCGCTGGACTATGTCTTCGACCTGCCGCTCGACGTGCAGCTCGTGGCGAAGCTCTACCAGAACGACGACGCGGCCGTGGCGCCGCTCTTGCAGCACCCGGCGGGCGTGATCGCGCTCTCGGATGCGGGCGCGCATCTCATCTATTTCTGCGACGCGGGCTATGGCCTGCATTTCCTCGCGCACTGGGTGCGCGAGCTCGGCACGTTCACGCTCGAGGAGGGCGTGCGGCGGCTCACCAGCGACCCGGCGCGCAAGTACCGCATCTCCGGGCGCGGCTTGATCGCGCCGGGCCGCAAGGCCGATCTCGTGCTCTTCGACCCGGCGAAGGTCGGCGTCTCGCCGCTGCGCCGAGTGAAGGACCTGCCCGGCGGCGGCGCACGCATGGTGCGCGATCCGCTCGGCGTACACGGCGTGTGGGTGAACGGCGTGCAAGTATTCGATGGCAGGCGCTACAGGTCCGAGGAGCACGGACCCGGCGAGGTGCTGCGCAATGAATCGGGGTCAGGCACCGATTAAAATCGGGCCCTGACCACGATTTCCGAAGCGCCGCCCGAGACCGTCTCGCGCGCGCAGTTCCTGCAGCTCTTCGTCGCGGTGTTCCTGCCGATGTTCATGGCGGCGGTGGACCAGACGTTGCTCGCCACGGCGACGCCGGCGATCGCGGCGACGCTCGGCGGGCTACGCGACACGTCGTGGATCGCGGTCGGCTATCTGCTTGCCGCCGCGACCATCGTGCCGGTGTACGGGCGCATGGGCGACCTCCGCGGGCGGCGCGAAATGCTGCTCGCGGCGCTCAGCGTGTTCACGATCGGTTCCCTCGCTTGCGGCGCCTCGCAGTCGCTGCCGCAGCTCGTCGCCGCGCGCGTGCTGCAGGGACTCGGCGGCGGCGGGCTGATGGTGCTCTCGCAGGCGCTGATCGGCGAGCTCGTGCCGCCGCGCGAGCGCGCGCGCTTCCAGGGCTACTTCGCCACCGTGTTCACCACCGCGAGCATCGGCGGGCCGGTGATCGGCGGCATCGTGGTTTCGCACACGAGCTGGCGCTGGCTCTTCTTCGCCAACGTGCCGTTCGCCATCTTCGCGGCGTGGCGCCTGCGGCAATTGCCGCGCAGCGTGCCGCATGCGCGGGTGCAGGCGAGGGCCGACCTGCCGGGCCACGTGCTCTTCGCGATCGGCGCGGTGAGCGCACTCTTCTGGTTTACCTCCGTCGGCCATCGCTTCGCGTGGGCCTCGGGCACGAGCCTCGCATTCGTCGCCACGGCGGTGATCTCGCTCGGCGCGCTGCTATGGCACGAGCGGCGCCATCCGACGCCCTTCCTGCCGCTCGACCTTCTGCACGAGCGCACCATCGCCATCACCACTATCACGGTGCTGCTCTTCGCCGCGTGTCTCTTCGCGGTGATTTTCTTCCTGCCGATCTACCTGCAGCTCGGGCATCACGTGAGCGCGCAGTACGCGGGCTTCCTGCTGCTGCCGGTGACGGGCGGCATGGTGACCGCGGCGATGATCTCCGCGAAGACGCTGCGCCGCACCGGCCGGCCGCGCTGGATCCCGGTGATCGGCATGAGCGCTTCCGCCATCGCGCTCTTCCTCCTCGGCGTGCTGCCCTCGCACATGGCGCTCGTCATTGCGCTCGGCTTCCTCTGCGGCCTGGGCTTCGGCGGCGTCATGCCGACCATCAACGTGACGGTGCAGACGATCGGCGGCCGCCAGCGCCTGGGCGTCGTCACCGCGCTGAACGGCCTCGCGCGCTCCACCGGCGGCGCCGCGGGCGCCGCTCTCTTCGGCGCCGTGGTCTTCGCGCTCATCCCCGACGTCGATCGCGCCGCGCTCCTCCAAAGCGCCGACGTGGACGCGCTCATCCGCGCTTTTCACCGCGCCTTTCTCGTCGCGGCGGCCGTGGCCGCGATCGCCGCGTTCGTCGCGAGCCGCATGCCGGATACGGCGCTCTGGGAAAGCCATCGAACGTCCCAACCGCAGAAGCCACGAGATGGACATCAAAGAGAAGCTCAGACGCATCAATAGCCACGGCGACCGCAGGCTGCACCGCATTGTTTACGAGTCGCTGCCGGCGCTCGTCGAAAGCGTGGAGCCGCTCGACCGCAAGGTCATCCGGTTGCGCCACATCGCCGACGCCGCCGCCAAAGTGATCGCGCCATTCACGCCCTGCGCGAAGGGATGCAGCGCCTGCTGCCACAATCCGGCGATCGTGAGCGAGGTCGACGCCATGCTTATAGCGCAGGCCACCGGCACGCCGCTTTCGAGCCCGCGCGAGCTGTTCGACGTCGCGGCAGGCGAGGAGGCGAGGCGCAAATATGTTTCGCGTTACGCCGGCGTACCGTGCACTTTCCTGAAGGACTCGATCTGCTCCATCTATGCCCATCGGCCCGTGGTGTGCCGCGTGCACCACTCGCTCGAGGACACGCCCGCGGGCTGCGAGCGCGGCCGTCAGCCGAAGGCGGTCGACCTCACCGAGCTCTATCTTGGCGAGCTGCGCATGATGGGACGCATGATGATCTACGCCGACATCCGCGAGTTCTTTCCCCCGCAAGCCGCGGCCGCCGCACAGTAGCTCGCGGCCGGCTTTGGATGAATGGCAGGTCGGAGGGCACCGCCATGTCCATTCGGCCACCGCAGAACTGCGGCATAGGGAAGGAACGTCTCTTGCTCGCGGATTGCGAGGCTGCCCCGCGCTCGCGACGTGTGCGTCCGCTTCGCTGACGCGACACCCACGAAGCGTGGGGCGGCTACTTCCTGCGTTTGCGGCACGGTCTCCTTGAGAGGAAACCCCCGTCGCCGCGCCCGTCATGGATTTTCCGGAGCCCGCTACGCGCGCGATCCATGAAGCGCGATAGTCGTGCGCGTGCGTACGCGCGCACATTGGAAGCATGAACGCCAACATTGTCGAGCCCGTCCCGGCGATGAGCCTGAGCGGCCGCGAGAACACGTTGGTCGAGGCCGCAAGTATTGCCGGCGGAATCCGCACTCTCGCCCGGCGGCTGCGAGTTCCGCTAAAGCAGCTCACGAGCTGGATCGAAGGCGACGAGGAAATCCCGCTTCCGGTCCTCTTGCGCGCCATCGATTTCCTCCGCGGCGCAAGCGCGCACTAAGAGCGCCGGCCTCACCGAGCGCGGTACGGCGAGCCGCGCGGTGTCGATTTGCCCGCCCGCCGTGCGACTAATAGGCAGGAGGTGACCCAATGGCAAGCATCCATCGCATCGCGCCCTGCTTGTGGTTCGACAGCCAGGCCGAGGACGCCGCCCGTTTCTATACGAGCATCTTCAAGAACGCGCGCATCGTCGCCATCAGCCGCTATGGCGAAGCGGGCTACGAGATCCACCGGCGCCCGGCCGGTTCGGTTCTGACCGTCGCCTTCGAGCTCGAGGGCCAGCCCTTCACCGCGCTCAACGGCGGGCCGCTCTTCAAGTTCAACGAAGCGATCTCGCTCCAGGTCTACTGCGACACGCAGGAAGAGATCGACTACTACTGGACGCGCCTCACCGCCGGCGGCGATCCGGCCGCGCAGCAATGCGGGTGGCTCAAGGACCGCTACGGCGTGTCGTGGCAGGTCGTGCCGGTAGCGATGCTGGAAATGATGAAGGAGCCCGGCGAACGGGCGGACCGCGTCATGACGGCGCTTCTGCAGATGAAAAAGCTCGACCTTCCGGCCCTAAAGCGCGCGTACGGGGATGAAGTAAATCGTTGACTCCCATACGCCCCCGGACGTCGTGATAAAGGCGCTACACCGGATTACTAGTCTCCGTAGCTAGAAATTTTTTTCCGTCGGCCGACGCAGCGACGGCGTATCGCGATATTGTCTTAGCGGGAGGATACGTGCTGCGATCGGCACAAGACCGAAGCGGCTTGGGGCGCGCCAGCGCTGCGGCAGTCGTGCGCAGAGACGACGCATTGCATACGCACGAGGGTCGGCGCCGTGCTTGACGTCGCGCACCTCGAAATCCACGTCGCCCACGCCTGCAATCTGAAGTGCGAAAGCTGCTCGCACTATTCAGATCAGGGTCACAAAGGCGTCGTCTCGCTCGCCGATGCCGACCGGTGGATTGCGGCCTGGAGCGGCCGGTTCCACCTCGGAACGTTTTCCCTGGTCGGCGGCGAACCGACCATCCATCCCGAGCTGGCAGCATTCGTTCGCCTTGCTCGCAGGCACTGGCCGGATTCCTATCTGCGGCTCGTGACCAACGGCTTCTTCCTGCACAACCATCCCGATCTGCCGCGCGTGCTTCAGGGCGATGACAAGGCGCGCATCTTCCTCTCGATACATCACGACGCGCCCGAATATCTGGCGAAGCTAAAGCCCAATTACCTGCTGTTGAAGGCTTGGCAGCACGACTATGGCATTCGCGTCTCCTATTACAGGTCCTTCGGCCACTGGCGCCGTACCTACCGTGGCGCCGGCCCAGGAATGGAGCCGTATGAAGACGGCGAGCCGAGACGCAGTTGGGAAAACTGCGACGCCAAGGGTTGCCCGCAGCTATTCGAGGCCAAGATCTGGAAATGCTCGCCGCTCGCGTATCTGCGCATGCAGAACGCGAAGCACAAACTTTCCGAGAAATGGTCCCCTTACCTTCGCTATCAGCCTCTCGAACCGGGTTGTAGCGATACTGAGATGAAAACGTTCTTCGCTAAAGAGGAGGAGCACTACTGCGGGATGTGTGCTACGCAGCCGGAGAAATTCAGATTGGCGATGCCGCTGGCGCACGTTAGTGGGCGGCGACAGATCGCGCTATGACGATCAAAACAATGCGTGTGTTATCGCTCCTTCTTGGACTACTTGCATGTCAAGCGTGCTCGACTGTCACGTGGGCTGAATATCCGCTCAAAGACTCCAGGCGCGTTGCCAATTCTGCAAGCAACATCTACTGGA
>DASSLQ010000264.1:0-37324 GCA_035689325.1 Burkholderiales bacterium
TCCTCGTGCATGCCGGCCGGGATACCGCTCGCGAGGATCTGCGGGTACAGCGGGCCGACCGGCAGGCCGTCGGCGCGCGGCACGCCGTTCAGCCAGCGGAAGCCGGACATCGACACCGCGCAGTTCAGCGCCTTCAGGCGCGCGAGCTGGTCCGGCGTGGCAAAGTCAGAGTGCTGCAGGCCCCAGCGCAGATCCTTGATGCCGAATTCCGCGTCCATTGCCTCATAGGTGGACACAACCTGCTCGATGGTCGCGCTGCTCGTCGGCGTGCCGGGTTGCGCGTTCTCGTTTCGCCAGCGCGCCTTTGCGACGAGGCGCTGCGACTCGTACCACACCGCATAGTTGTTCGCGTCGGAGGGCAAGGCGAACGGCGCAGCCCACTCGCCGATGCCGCCGGTGCGCACCATGTCGTCGCCGAAGAAGTGGAACTGATTCTTCAGCCGCTCGCGCAGCTCCGGCAGCTGGCTATCGATCGAGGTGCCAAGCGCAGCGATGAAAGGCTGGTTGTGCAGGAAGTTGATCTGCAGCCGAATGAGCGTCTTGTCCTCTGCATGCAGAGCGAGCCACGCGTCGTACATCCGGTAATGGTCGAGCGTGAAGAGCGCGTCAGTCGGCTGCGGAGCGAGCGACGCCGGATCCAGTGTGCCCGTGGCCTTCGCCACGAGCGTCTGGTCGAGCACGGCGGTGATGCCCACGCTTGCGGAGTAGACCTGCGCGTCGATTGCGCTGCGCTTCTTGTCATCGAACGTCTGGCGATAGCGCAGGTGGTAGAGCGCACGGTTCGCCATGCTCGGATTTCCACCGGCAAGCGTTCCGTCTGCACCGACTACGCACGGCCCGGCGAGCGGCGCCGTGGCGCTCTCGAAGAACGCCTTGCCCAGCGTGTTGGTGCGCGCCGGCCCGCCGCCGCCTTGGTAGAGGAACACCGGGCGATCGGGTACCGCCGAGTCGATTTCCGCAAGCGTCGGCAGCCTGAGCTCAGCGAACATGCGTGGCGTCCCCGAGCCCATTGCCGTGATGAACTGGCCCGGGGGCACGTCCTTGCGGCGCGCGGCGAGCAGCGCGAGGACGTCGGCGATGTTATTCGCGTTTTCCCATTCCACGACGTGGTAGCCGGGCCGGTTGGCGAGGCTGACGAAGTGCGTGTGGCTCTCGATCAGGCCGGGGACGACGGTGCGGCCGTGCAAGTTGATGACCCTTGCCTCGCCCATGTCGTGCTCGGCGTTGCCGACCGAGACGAAGCGACCGTTCTTCATCGCCACCGTGTTGACGACGGAGTTGCGGTCGTCCATGGTATGAATGCGCCCGTTGACGAAGACGAGCGCTTCGCTCTTGCGATCGTCGTCGTCATCGTCCCGCCCTCCTCCATGGCCCTGCACACCAGCCGGCAACGAGACGCCAAGCCCAGCGGCCAGCGTCGCTTTGAATAGATCACGGCGTGAGATCTTGCTCATGTACTCCTCCCCAGAGAGATGTTGTTCTGCACCTGCAACGCTACACGGCGCGCGGCGCTCTAATCATTCGGGGTGCTTGTCGATTCATATGCGGGACTCATGAATGAGTAAGATCGATGGGCCGAAACCCATGAATCATCTCGGCTGCGACGTGCTCGTCATCGGCTCCGGGGCGGCGGGCATGTACGCGGCGCTCGCGGCTGCGCGCGCGGGAAGCCGCGTACTGCTCGTCGATCGCAGCCTGATCGGCCGCGGCGGCGCGACCGTGATGGCGCAGATGACCGTGGCGGTCGCGCTCGGCGAGGAGGTGCCCGACCATTGGCAGCATCACCTCGCCGATACGCTGAACGCCGGCCGCGGGCTGTGCGATGAGGCGCTTGCGCAGTTCCTCTGTGAGCAAGGACCAGCTTGCATCCGCGAGCTTGACGCCTGGGGCGTCGGCTGGGCGCGCAGGAACGGCCACATCAGCCAGGTGCAGGCGCCGGGACACGACCGGCCACGGTGCGTGTACGTCGACTTCGTCAACACCGGTCCCGCCGTGTCGAAGACGCTGCGCGCGCAGTTGCAGCGCACAAGCGGGGTTCGCCGGACCGGCGATCTGCTCATCACCGAGCTCGCGCGGCGCGACGGCGTTTGCATCGGCGCGCACGCGGTGCACGTAGCGAGCGGCCGGCAGATAGCGATCGCCGCCAAGGCGACGATCATTGCCACCGGCGGTCTTACCCGGCTCTATGCGCGGAACAGCGCCTCGCTCAACATGGGGGGCGACGGCTACGCGCTGGCGCTCGCCGCCGGCGCCGAGCTGCTCGACATGGAGTTCGTGCAGTTCTTTCCGATCGGACACCTCGCGCCGCGGCTCGTCGGCATGGATCCAATCATGTGGGATCCGTTCCGCTACAAGCTCGGCGGCCGGCTGCTGAACGCGGAGCGGCGCGAGTTCCTCGGCGAGGAAGGCCGCTATGCGACGGCGCGCGACCATGCGACGTGCGCCATCCTCAAGGAAGTGGCCGACGGCCGCGGCTCACCTCATGGCGGCGTGTGGCTCTCCTTCGAGCATTGCAGCGAGGCCGAGCTGCGTGCCGCGTTCGGGCCAATCATCGACCGCCTGGCGGCGAACGGCATCGATCTGACGCGCGCGCCGATCGAGGTAGCGCCGATCGCGCATTACCACATGGGCGGCATCCGGGTAGACGCCGACATGCGCACCGCCGTGCCGCACCTTTTCGCCGCCGGCGAAGCGGTAGGCGCGGCCAATGGCGCGAACCGGCTGTCGGGCAACGCGATCACCGAGGCGCTCGTCTTCGGCCGCCGCGCCGGCGAGCGCGCCGCCGCATTGGCCGCGGTCACTGCTATGCCAGGCGTGCAGGCGACGGCGCAGACGGTGGGTACAAAGCGCGATATGAACCCGGCCGCGGAGATCGTGCGGCTGCAGGCGCTGATGAACCAGCAGGTCGGGCCTTTGCGCACCCAGTCCGGCCTCGAGCGCGCGCTGGAACACATCATGCGGCTCGAGGCGCAATGCACGGATATCGGCCGGCCGCGCGGCGCGTTCGACGCCGAGTGGCTCGACCTGCACGACCTTGCGAGCATGCGACTGGTCGCGGAATGCATCACGCGCGCGGCGCTCGCGCGCACGGAGAGCCGCGGCGCGCACCAGCGCGCCGATTTCCCGCAGACCAGCGTAAGCTGGCAGCGACATCAGCGGATGCGCCGCGGCGAGCAAGGGCTCAGCGTTGAAAGCTAGGCTGAAGGTGTGGCGCGGCGCGCCGGGCGAGACCGACCGCTATGAGCGCTACGACGTACCCTACGAGCAGGGCCAGACGGTGCTCGACGGCCTGCGCTGGATCCGCGTACATCACGACCCGAAGCTCGCGATCCGCTTTTCCTGCATCAACGCCAACGCGTGCAAGGAATGCATGATCCGCGTCGACGGCAAGACGGTCTATGCGTGCACGACGCGGCTCGCCGAGCGCGAGATGACGCTCGAGCCGCTGCCAAACAAGGAACTCGTGCGCGACCTGGTGACCGAGATTGCGCCGCCCGACGAGCGGCTCAGTGAATGAGGCCGGCTTCGGCGGCCTTGATCTGCAGCGCGAGGTACTTCGAGTAAATCCGGCACTGCGCGAAGCTGCCGGCGATGAACCAGAGGCCCGACTGCGGCGTGCGCTGGAACATGTTGCGCAGCTCCTCGCCATCGCCGAAGCCCCACACCGGGCCGACGCGCTGCGCGATCTCGGCACCAAAGAGCTTTTCGACCAGCGCTTCCTGCCCCTTGTAGCCGGTGGCGAGCACGATAAGATCGGCGGGCACTTGCTCACCGCTTGTGAGCTGCGCGCCATCGGCGACGAAGCGAGCGATGTCGCCGAACTGCAGGAGCCGCACTTTGCCCTCGACCAGCAGGTCGGAGCAGCCGACGTTGAAGTAATAGCCGCCGCCGCGCGTGAGGTACTTGAACTGCCACCCCGTGTCGTCCTCGCCGAAGTCGAGCCGGAAGCCTTTGCGCTCCAGTTGCTCGAGCAGCGGCCGGTCGAGGTCGCGCGCGTGCGCGGTGGCAAGCTGATGGCTCTTTCGCGCTAACGCAAGCGGCACCGACGCGGTGATGAGGTCGCAGTCCTCGAGCGGCGGGCCCTCGCTGTAGAGGCCGTAGACGAGCTGCGCGCTCGGCTCGATGTTGACGATCAGCGTCGGCGAGCGCTGCGCCAGCGTCACCGTCGCGCCCCTCGAATGGAGGTCCTGCGTGATGTCGTGGCCGCTGTTGCCGGTCCCGATGACCAGCGCGCGCTTGCCGCGCCAGGCCTCGCCGTCCGTGTAGGCGCTGGAATGGAGCACCGTGCCGCGGAAGCTGGATAGCGATGGGATGTGCGGCAGGTTGGGAATGCCGCTCACGCCGGTAGCGAGGATGACGTGGCGCGGCTGCATCTCGCGCACGGTGCCATCGTGCTGCTTCAACGTGACGGACCAGCGCTGCTCGCGATCGTCGAAGCGGCCGCCGGTGAGTTCGGTGCCGGTCCAGTAGTTGAGCTCGAGCGCCTCGACGTAGGCCTCGAACCAGCTCGCCAGCATGTCTTTCGGGATGTAGACGGGCCAGGTCGGAGGGAAAGGCAAATACGGCAGGTGGTTGACGTGCACCTGGTTGTGCAGGGTGAGCGCGTGGTAGCGCCGGCGCCAGTTGTCGCCGGCGCGCGGCCAGCGATCGACGATCAGCGCATCGACGCCGAGCGCCTTGAGGCGTGCGCCGATCGAAAGGCCGGCCTGACCGCCGCCGACGATAAGCGCTGCCGGGTCCCTGTCCTTGTATGCGAGTGAAGCGCGACGAAGGTCGAGCCAGTTCGGGCCGGAAAAATCGCGCGAGTAGGACTGCCCGGTCGGCCGACGCGGCCCGACGCGCTCTTCATGGCCGCGCAGCTCTTCCAGCGTGGTGAGCAGCGTCCACGCGCGTGGCGGGTCGTCGTTGCTCTCGGCGAGAAAGCGCAGAAGGCCGCTGCCGCGGCCGGCGGCGGTCTCGAAGCGAAAGATCGCCTCGACGCATTTCGCGCCGGCGCGCGTCGCATGCCGTGGCGCGGTGCGCGCGGGATCGGTGCGCAGGCAGCTCGCGCGCACGCGCGGCGCCTCGAGCGTGAGCTGCGTGGCGATCGCCTGAGCACCGCTCAGCGTGCGGATGCGCCAGCTGAACGCGAGCACGTCGCGCCAGTGGCTGTCGGCGCGGAAAAGCGCTGCGAGCGCGGCGGCGTCGCCCGCGCCGAGCGCGTGCTCGAAGCGTGCGAGCCAGTGGTTGGCGACCGCGGCGAGCGTGTCCGAACCGGCCTGCATCGACCTTACAAGTTACACCATTGCGGTGCAAAATCGGCGACGTGAAACCGGACGACTTGTCGCGGCTGAAGATCAATCGGCTATCCGACGGCGCGCCGCGGCTGCGCTCGCGGCGGCGCTGGGTGCGCTACGGCATCGTGGCTGCCGTGCTGGCGCTCGTCGCCGCCTGGGCGGCGAGCCGGTTCACGGCGCCGGCGCCGGTCGAGGCGGCCACGGTGGCGAACACTTATCCGACGCTCGCGTTCACGGTGCTGAACGCCGCGGGGTATGTGGTGCCCGAGCGCAAGGCGGCGCTCTCGTCCAAGGCGAGCGGTCGCCTGGAATGGCTCGGGGTGCTCGAAGGCTCGCGCGTCAAGGCGAACGAGGTGGTGGCGCGCCTCGAAAGCAAGGACGTGCGCGCGGCGCTCGACCAGGCGGCCGCGCAGGTAACGCTCGCGGAGGCGAACCTGCAGCAGGCGGCCGCCGAGCTGCGCGACGCCGACGCGAACTACAAGCGCTCGCGCGAGCTGCTCGCGAAGAAGTACATCTCGGATGCGCAGCACGAGTCGAACCTCGCGCGGCTCGACAAGGCGCGCGCAGCCGTCGAGTCGCAGAAGGCGGCGCTCGCGGCGGCGCGCGCCAACCGCCAGGCGGCCGAAGTCGCGGTCGAGCAGACGCTGATCCGCGCGCCGTTCGATGCCATCGTGCTCACCAAGAACGCCGACGTCGGCGACAACATCACGCCCTTTTCCTCCGCCACGGGCGCGAAGGCCGCAGTGATCACCGTGGCCGATATGGACACGCTGGAAGTCGAGGCGGACGTCGCCGAGTCGAGCATCGGCAAGATCCGGGCGGAGCAGCCCTGCGAGGTGCAGCTCGACGCGCTGCCCGACACGCGCCTCGCGGCTGTCGTGTCGCGCATCGTGCCGACGGTGGACCGCTCAAAGGCGACGGTGCTCGTCAAGGTGCGCTTCGTCGACAAGGATGCGCGCGTGCTGCCCGACATGAGCGCGAAGGTCGCGTTCCTCGAGCGCGCCCCCACCGCCGATGAGAAGCGGCCGGTGCCCGCGGTGCAGGCGCGCGCGATCGTCGAGCGCGATGGGCGCAAGCTTGTCTTTGCCATTCGCGATGGGCGTGCGCAGCGGGTCGAGGTGACGACGGGCCGCAAGCTGGGCGAGCTCATCGAGGTGCGCGGCGTCGCCGCCGGCGAGCGCGTGGTGCTCGACCCGGGCGAGGCGCTGCGCGAGGGCGCCGCGGTCTCGGCGGCGAAGAAATAGCGGTGAGCGCACCGCTCGTCGAGATCCGCCACCTGGCGAAGTCCTACGTACGCGGCGGGCAGATCGTGCCGGTGCTCGCCGACATTACCCTCGACATCAACGCCGGCGATTTCACCGCGCTGATGGGGCCGTCGGGCTCGGGCAAGACGACGCTGCTCAACCTCATCGCCGGCATCGACAAGCCCGACAGCGGCGTGCTGCGCGTCGGCGGCGTCGACATCGCCGCGCTCGGCGAGGCCGAGCTCGCCGACTGGCGCGCCGCAAACGTCGGCTTCGTGTTCCAGTTCTACAACCTCATGCCGGTGCTGACCGCGTATGAGAACGTCGAGCTGCCGCTCATGCTTACGGGCCTCTCGCGCACGGAGCGCAGGCAACGGGTGGAGCTGGTGCTCGCGGCGGTCGGGCTCGCGGATCGCATGGACCATTACCCGAACGAGCTCTCCGGCGGGCAGCAGCAGCGGGTGGCGATCGCGCGCGCCGTGGTCGCCGATCCGAGGATCATCGTCGCCGACGAGCCCACCGGTGACCTCGATCGGCACGCCGCGGCCGAGGTGCTCGGGATGCTGCGGCGGCTGAACGAGGATCTCGGCAAGACGATCATCATGGTGACCCACGATGCCAACGCCGCGCGGGCGGCGAAGGCGATGGTGCACCTCGAAAAAGGCGAGCTGCTGCCGGCGTAGATGTTCCTGCTGAAGCTCGTCTACAAGAACGCCTTCCGCCACCGGCTGCGCACGCTGCTCACGCTTGCGGGCCTGGCGATCGCGGTGCTCGCCTTTGGCTTGCTGCGCACGGTGGTCGACGCCTGGTACGCGGGCGCGGCCGCTGCGTCCGGAACGCGGCTCATCACGCGCAACGCCATTTCGCTCGCCACGTTCCTGCCGCTGCACTACGAGAGCCGCATCCGCGGCGTGGAAGGCGTGACGCGCGTGGTGCGCTCGAACTGGTTCGGCGGCATCTACCAGGAGCCGAAGAATTTTTTTCCGCAGTTCGCGGTGTCGGACAACTACTTCGAGCTCTATCCGGAGTTCATCTTGCCGGCGGCCGAGTTGAGCGCCTGGGTGCGCGACCGCAAGGGCTGCATCGTCGGACGCGGCCTGGCCGAGCAGTACGGCTTCAAGGTGGGGGACGTGCTGCCGATTCGCGGCACCATCTATCCCGGCACCTGGGAGTTCGTGGTGCGCGGCATCTTCGACGGCGCGGACAGCACCAAGATCACGCGCCAGATGGTGTTCCACTGGGACTACCTGAACGAGACGCTGCGCAAGACGGCGCCACGGCGCGCGGACGCGGTCGGGCTCTTCATCGTCGGCATCGACAACATCGACAACGCCGCCGCCGTCGCCACCGGCATCGATGCGCTCTTCACCAATTCGCTCGCCGAGACGCTCACCGAGACCGAGCAGGCGTTCCAGCTCGGCTTCGTGGCGATGTCGGACCAGATCGTCGCCGCGATCCGCATCGTCTCCTATGTCGTCATCCTCATCATCCTCGCGGTGATGGCGAACACCATGGCGATGAGCGCGCGCGAGCGCACCTCCGAATACGCGACGCTGAAGGCGCTCGGCTACGGACCGCTGTTTCTCGCCGTGCTGATCGTGGGCGAGTCGCTCCTGATCTGCGCGCTGGGCGGGGCGATCGGCATCGCCGCCACCGTGCCGACGGCGCTCGCGTTCAAGAAGATGGTCAACATCTTCCCGGTGTTCATGGTGTCGGCGCAGACGCTCTGGGCGCAGGCGGCCTGTGCGGCGACCGTGGCGCTCGCGGCGGCGGTCGTGCCGGCGACGCGCGCGGCGCGCGTGCGCATCGTCGAAGGCCTGCGCGCCATCGGCTAGATGGCGGTCCCGCTCTCCTACGTCGCGCGCAATCTCTGGACACGGCGGCTGACGACCGCGCTGACCGCGGGTGGGCTCGCGCTCGTCGTATTCGTGTTCGCCACCGTGCTGATGCTCGATGCAGGACTCAAGCAGACGCTCGTGAGCACGGGCGAGTACGACAACGTAGTGGCGATCCGCAAGGGCTCCGAGACCGAGATCCAGAGCGGCGTGACGCGGCTGCAGGCAGCCGTGATCGAGACGCATCCCGCCGTCGCGCTCGGCGCGGATGGCAAGCCGCTCGTCTCGAAGGAACTGATCGTGCTCATCTCGCTGCGCAAGATCGGCGCCGAGAAGCCTTCCAACGTCATCATCCGCGGCACCTCGGCTACCGGCTTCACGCTGCGCCCGCAGGTGAAGCTCGCCGCCGGCCGCCTGTTCGCGCCGGGCTCGGCCGAGATCATCGTCGGCGGCGCCATTGCGCGCGGCTTCGAAGGCACGCGCATCGGCGAGAAGCTGCGTTTCGCGGGCCGTGACTGGGTCGTGGTCGGCACGTTCGACGCCGGCGCGAGCGGCTTCGATTCGGAGATCTGGGGCGATGTGGAGACGCTGATGCAGGCGTTCCGGCGCACCGCGTTCTCCTCGGTGGTGTTTCGCCTCGCCGCGAGCGAGCGTTTCGTCGGCCTGCGCGCGGACGTCGACGCCGACCCGCGGCTCACGAACGAGGTGAAGCGCGAGCAGCTCTTCTACAGCGACCAGTCGCGCGCACTATCGACTTTTATCACGGTGCTCGGCCTGACGCTCACGACCGTGTTCTCGATCGGGGCTATGCTCGGCGCGATGATCACGATGTACGCCGCGGTCGCGAACCGCGTCACCGAGATCGGCACACTGCGCGCGCTCGGCTTTCGACGCGCGGCGGTCCTCGGCGCGTTCCTCGCCGAAGCGCTGCTGCTCGGCCTGGTCGGCGGGCTTGCCGGGCTCGCTTGCGCCTCGCTCATGCAGTTCGCGAGCTTCTCGACCACCAACTTCCAGACGTTCGCCGACCTGGCGTTTCGCTTCACGCTGACGCCGGCGATCGTCGCCAAGACCATCGCCTTTGCGCTCGCCATGGGCCTGATTGGCGGGTTCCTGCCGGCGGTGCGCGCCGCGCGCCTCGAGATCGTCGATGCGCTGCGCGCGTCGTAAGAGATGGTGAGAAGCGCGGCGCCAAGGGCTGTTTTGGCACACCATAGCGGCCCTGGCGGGTGAAGATGCCACTATTGCGAGGGAACCAATGGACACCATGACGCTCCTCATCGACCCGGAAGCCGTCGAGCAAATCCGCGTGGTGGAGCGCGCCATTGGCCGCAACGATCTTTTCTCCGGCCTGGTCACCAAGCTCGAGGGAAACGTGAGCGGTTTCGGCGCAGCGTGGCTGGACCTGATCGCGCGCGGCGACACCGCCGGCGCGACGCGCGCCGCTCACACGTTGAAGGGCACCTGCCGCCAGCTCGGCGCGGCTGCGCTCGGCGAGCTGTTTGCCGATGTCGAGCGGGCCGCCAAGGCCGGCAACTACGACGAGGCGAAGCGCAAGTTCGACGCCGGCGGAAGCCTAATCGCGCAGTCGCTCGACGCGCTGAAGCGCGCGTAGGCTCGCGCGCCGGGGCGCGGCCGAGCCCTTGATCTGGGTGCGATGCATGACGCGGCGCGCCTTGGGATCGAAGGCGTCGCGCCGATGCATCGTGGTGCGGTTATCCCAGAGCACGAGATCGTCGAGCGCCCAGCGGTGGCGATAGACCGCCGCTTCCACGTACGACCACAGCTCGTCGAGCAGACGCTCCGATTCGGCGAGCCCAAGTCCCATCACGTAGGCGTTGCGCCGGCGGCCGAGGTACAGCGCGGGCTCGCCCGACACCGGGTGCTCGATGATGATCGGATGCGGTGCGCCCACCGAGGTGCGCGGATCGTCCGAAGCCGCAAGTCCCTTGCGCAGGTTGCCGCCGGAGTCGTAAGTGCCGTCGTGCTTGATGTCGAGTTGCACGATCCGCTCGAGCAGCCGCTTGGGCATTTTGGCAAGCGCGAGCTTCATGCTGGCGAAACACGTATCTCCGCCGTGCGCTGGAATCTCGAGCGAGTAGAGCATGGAGGCATCCGGCGGGTGCGGCAGATAGCTCATGTCGGTGTGCCAAGCCGCTTCGCCGTCGCCGAGCGCGCCGATCGGCTCGCCGCGAGCATCGAGCACGTTGGAGACGATGTAGACATCGGGGTAGCCGGCGGGCGACTTGCGGCCGGCGCCCTGGTTGGGCGGCGGGTCGAGCGTGCCGAAATGGCGCGAGAAGGCGAGCAGATCATCGTCGGTCAGCCGCTGATTGCGGAAAAAAATCACATCGTGGCGGTACCACGCGGCCTTGATAGCCTCGATTTCCGTGCTCGTCGCGCGGGCGAGATCTATGCACTGGATTTCGGCGCCGAATGGCGCCACGGTACGTACCTTCAAATCGAGAACGGCGGACATGAGGCCGCCATGATAGCGAAATACGTAGATAATTGAATTGCAAAAAGAAGTGATAGGTGCGGTGGGGGCTTCGTCGCCACGCGAAAATAGCGCGCGCGACCAAATTCGATCGGGGAGGGACCCGCAGTGGCTGACATGGTTTTGGTGTTGTGCATCCTGATGAGCGCGTACTTCATACGCGGCATCACAGGCTTTGGCTCCGGCCTGATCTCCGTGCCGCTGCTTGCGCTGTCGCAGCCGCTGCACTTCGCAATTCCGCTCGTGCTTGCGCTCGACTTCACCGCTTCGGTGATCCTCGGCAGCACGAACAACAAGAAGGCCAACTGGTCGGAGATCAAGGTCCTGCTGCCGGCGGGCATGGTCGGCGCATGTATCGGCGCGTTCGCGCTGCTCAGCCTGCCGAACAAGCCGGTGCTCGTGGCGCTCGGCGCGTTCACGATGTTTGTCGGCTTCCAGAACATTTTCGGGCTGCAGCCCGAGGGCCGCTTGTCGCGCTCGTGGGCGATCCCGGCGGGGCTCGCCGGCGGCGGCGCAGGCGCGCTGTTCGGCGTCGGCTCGCCGCCGTATATCATCTACCTCACGAGGCGGCTGCAAGACAAAGGCGAGGTGCGCGCCACGTTCTCCTGGCTGATCGCGATCGACGGCGGGTTCCGCCTCGGCCTATTCCTGATCGCGGGCCTGCTCCTCGAACCGAAGCTGCAGATTGCCTATGCGCTCGGGCTCGCGCCCATGGCGCTCGGCCTGTACATGGGCAACAAGGTGCACCTCGACATTACGAGCGAGGGCATGTTGCGCGTCGTGGGCGCGCTGCTCATGCTGAGCGGTTTGATGCTGTTCCTGAAGGTGGCCGCCTAGAAGCCGCTGATAAGGGGGAAAAGATGACGTTGCGAAGGGGACTCACCGCGGCAGCGACGATGCTCGCCGCGGCCATTACGCTGCAAGCTCCGGCATTCGCCGGACCGCAGAGCTACAGCTTCTACGTCCTGCATCAACGCACGATCGCGCTTACCGCGCAGTACTGGAATCCCATCCTCACGCATGTAAGCGCCAAGAGCGGCGTACCGCTCGACCTGAAGCTCGCCAAGACGGCGCAGGAAGGCAATGCGAATGCCGAAGCCGGCAAATACGACTTCCTCTACACCAACCACTTCTTTACCCCGGAGCGCGACCGCCTTGGCTACAAGGTGATCGTGCGGCCCGCGGGCCCGGGCATCCGATCGCAGATCGTGGTGCCGGTCGAGTCACCGATAAAGACGCTGAAGGATCTCGAGGGCAAGGAAGTCGGCTTCGTGTCGCCGGACGGATTTACCGGTTACTGGCTGCCGCTGGATGCCCTCCTCAGGACCGGCGTGCACATCAAGGTCGTGTTCACCGGGAACCAGGAGGCGTCTTCGGCGCAACTGCGCCTCTACAAGATCGCCGCGGCCGGCGTCAACAGCTCGGTGATGGCGCGCTACGGCCGGCGCGAATCCTTCGAATACCGTGCCTTGTGGACTTCCGAAATGTACGGCGACCTTTGCATCATGGCGAATCCGAAGACGCCGCCGGAGAAGGTCGCGGCGGTCAAGGCGGCGTTGATCAACATGGTGAACGATCCCGAAGGTCGCAAGATCCTGGAGGCGGGAGCGGATCTGCTCAAGAGCAACAGCGAACTCGGTTTCGTCGCCGCTGACGATCGCGAATACGACAACTACCGCAAATTCTTCCGCACCACGAAGGTACCGCAGGTCAAATAGTCCGCTGCGCAAAACAGGCGCGAGCCCACAATGAAAAACATGCGCGTCTTCCGATTCTGGGCAAACTGGGGCCTCATTTCGCGCCTGATGCTTGCCGTGGGCGTCGCGATCGTCGCGGGCGGCGGCGTGCAGACCGCGCTGCTGCTCGCCGAAGGACGCGCCGAGCACTCGGCGAGGCTGCTGCGCGAACAAAAGGAGATCCTCACGTTCCTGGCCCCGCTGGTCGCCGACCAGGCGCTGGTCGGTGAGTACGAGGCGATCAGCCAGCTGCTGAAGAACCAGGTGAAGCGGGGCGAGGTCGACAGGTTCACCTGGACCGACCGCGACGGCAGGAAGATCATCGCCCAGGATGTGCCCGACGTGCTCGATGCGCCGGCCTGGTTCGCGCGCATCGCCACCGTTGACCACGGCGAGGAGCGCGTGGAGGTGACCGCGGGCGGCGTGGGCTACGGCACGCTGAGCGCCGACATGGACCCGACCAAGTCCCATAACCGGCTCTGGCAGCAGTTCGTCAAGCAGCTGCAGATCGTCGCGGTAACGCTGTTCCTCATGTTGCAGTTCATCTGGCTCATCTTCCGCGGCAACCTTGGAACGCTGCGCATGCTGGCCGAGGGCGCGAACCGTTTCAGCCAGGGCGAGCACGCCGTACGCATCACGCCCGAGGGCGCGCCGGAAGTGGTGCTCGCCGCCGACGCGTTCAACAACATGGCGAACAACATCGAGAGCCTGATCGCCTCTCTCGGCAAGAGCGAATCGAAGAACAAGCTGCTCGCGACGATCGTCGAGCAGTCGAGCGAAGCGATCTGGACCCGGGACCTCGGCGGCAAGATCACGAGCTGGAACTCCGGCGCCGTCGCCATGTTCGGCTACGCCGCCGAGGAGGTGATCGGCCGCGAGCTCGACGTATGCGAAAGCACCCCCGAAGAGGAGCGCAGCCGCATGCAGCGGCTGCTGGCAGGCGAGAAATTCGCCTACGACGCGCGCGCCCTCACCAGCTCCGGCGCGCCGATCGATGTTCAGGTGGCGATTGCCCCGCTGCTTGACGACGCCAACCGCTGCATCGGCAGCATCGCCGTGGCGCGCGATGTCACGCAGCACAAGCGCAGCGAGGAAGCGCTGCGCCTCGCGCGCGAAGCGGCGGAAGCGGCAAACCACGCGAAGAGCTCGTTCCTCGCACGCATGAGCCACGAGATCCGCACGCCGATGAACGGCGTGCTCGGCATGACCGAGCTTCTGCTCGAGACCGGTCTCACCAGCACGCAACGCAAGTACGCCGAGACGGTGCAGCGCTCGGGCAAGACACTGCTCGGCATCATCAACGACCTGCTCGACTTCTCCAAGATCGAGGCCGGCAAGCTCGAGCTCGAGAACGTCGATATGGACCTGCGCCGCACCATGGAGGACATCGTCGACCTGCTCGCCGAACGCGCGCGCGCCAAGGGCCTCGAGCTCGCCTGCAGCGTTCCGCCAGACCTGGTCACACAGGTGCGAGGCGATCCGCTGCGCCTGGGCCAGATTCTGACCAACCTGCTCGGCAATGCCATCAAGTTCACCGACCAAGGCTCGGTGGTGATGCGCGTGTCAGCCATGGAGGAGAACGCGAGCCGCGTCACCCTGCGTTTCGCGGTGAGCGATACTGGTGTCGGCATCAGCGCCGAAGCGCAGTCGCGCATTTTCGAGGAGTTCGCCCAGGCAGACGGCTCGACGACGCGCAAGCACGGCGGCTCGGGCCTTGGGCTCGCGATCAGCAAGCAGCTGGTGGAGATGATGGGCGGCAGCATTCACGTCGAATCGACGATCGGCGGCGGTTCCACCTTCTGGTTCACCGCGAGCTTGGAGAAGCAGGCCGGGCAGCCTCAGGGCGAGGCCTCCGGCGCACCGCTCGGGCTGCTCACGGGAGCGCGAGCGCTGGTGATGGAAGCGAGCCCGATCAACCGCGCCATCCTGCTCGAGCAGATGACCAACTGGGGAATGAGCACGCGGGTTGCGGACACGCCGCAGCAGGCGATCGAGTTTCTTGCCGATGCGGCGGCGCGCAGCCTGCCTTACGACATTGCGCTCATCGATCTCGGCCTGCCCGGCGCCGATTCGTTCGAACTCGCCCGCAGCGTCCGCGCGCGCGACGACATCGCCCCATTGCGGCTCGTCATGCTGACCCGGCGCCACGTCGAGATCAGGACCGCGCGCGAGGCCGGTTTCGACGCCTGCCTGATCAAGCCGGTGCGCCAGACCGTGCTGTATGAATGCCTGGTGAACACGCTCGCCGGGCACGCACAGGACGCGGTTGCCGCGCCGCCCGCGGCGGTACCGGCGGAAAGCGTTCCGGCTGGAAGCCGCGGCCGCATCCTGCTCGTCGAAGACAACGTCATCAACCAGCAGGTTGCGCTAGGCATCCTGCAAATCCAGGGCTATGGCGTAACGGTGGCGAACAACGGCAAGGAGGCGCTCGACGCCTTCGCGCGAGAAGACTTCGATTTGATCCTGATGGATTGCCACATGCCGGAGATGGACGGCTTCGAGGCGACAATGGAAATTCGCAAGCGCGAGCAGGCTGCGCGCCGCAAGCGTCTGCCGATCGTGGCACTGACCGCCAACGCGATGGCACAGGATCGCGACGAATGCCTGCACGCCGGCATGGATGATCACTTGAGCAAGCCCTTCAGCATGCAGACGATGCAGGAAATGCTCGAGCGCTGGGTGCCGCGCGCGAAGCCGGCGCCGGTAAGGAGCGCCCACCCGGATGCGACCGCAGCCGAGCACGCGGCCGTGATCGACCGGCAAGTGCTCGATTACCTCGCCACCTTGCGCACGAACGGCAAGCCGGAGTTGCTGGCGCGCACCATCAATCTCTACCTCGTGGAATCGCCCAAGCTCGTGCAGAAGCTGAAGCAGGCGGCGGCGGCCAAAGATGCGCCCGAGCTTGCGCGCTCTGCACACTCGCTCAAGTCATGCAGCGCGAACGTCGGCGCGCGGCTGCTCAGCCGCTATTGCGGCGACATCGAGGCCTCGGCGCGCCGCGACGACACCGAAGAGGCACGTAGAATCGTCGCCAAGGTGGAGACTGAATACGGTCGCGTGCAGTCGGCGCTCAGCGCCGAGTTCGAGCTGCTCGGCGCCGGCAAAGCATAGGAGGATTCATGCAGAAGGCAATCATCGCGGCCCTGGGCCTGCTCGTCGGCGCTTGCGCATGGGCCGAGGACTGGCCCGCGAAGCCGGTACGCTTCATCGTGCCCTATCCGCCGGGCGGCGGCACCGACGTCATCGCGCGCATCCTGCAGCAGCCGCTGGCGGAGGCGCTTGGACAAACGATCGTGATCGAGAACCGCGGTGGCGCCGGAGGCGCGGTCGGCACCGAGGCCGCCGCGAAGTCCTCGCCGGACGGTTATACGTTCCTCTTCACGCTCTCTTCGCACACCATAAATCCGCTGCTCTACAAGCTGAACTTCGACGTCGAGCATGATTTCGCACCGGTAAGCCTGATCGTCAGCGTGCCGCAACTCATCGCGGCCTATCCGGGGGCTGCCATCGAAAGCATGGCGGACGTCGTCAAGATGGCGAAGGCGCACCCGGGCAGCTTGGCTTTCGCCTCGGTCGGCAACGGCACGCCCTCGCACATCGCCGGCGAGCTGCTGAAGCTGCGCGCCTCCATCGACCTCGTCCACGTGCCCTACAAGGGCGGCGGCCCGGCACTCGCCGACACGCTCGGCGGCCAGGTGCCGCTGCTCATCGTCAGCATGCCTGCGGCCATGTCGCACGTGCGCGCCGGCAAGCTGCGCGCGCTCGCCGTCACGACGCTCAAGCGCAGCCCGGGGGCTCCGGAAATCCCGACCGTGGCCGAGGCGCTCAAGATCCCGGACTACGAGGTTGATTCGTGGTACGCGATGTTTGCCCCGGCGAAGACGCCGAGCGCGATCGTGGCGCGCATGAACAAGGAGATCGTGCACGCGATAAGGCTGGCCGCCGTGCGCCAGAAGCTCCTCGAGCAAGGCGGCGACCCGGTCGGCTCGTCCCCCGAAGAGCTCGACCGCGTCGTCAAGGCTGAGCTGCGCAAGTGGGCGGAAGTCATCCGCGAGGCGCACATCAGGGTCGACTGACCCGTAGAATCCCCCTCCGCCAAGAACAACGGAGGGGGAGCATGCTCAGGAAGGTTTGGCTCGCAGCGCTCGCGCTCGCCATCACGCCAGCCGCGGCGCAAACACCGCTCGAGCGCGGCAAATACCTGGTCGAAGGAATCCTGACCTGCGGCAACTGCCACACGCCGCGCGGACCGGGCGGCGTGCTCGACACCGCGCGGCGCCATGCCGGCGGCCCGCAGGTCTGGGAAACCGCCGAATACCGCGTATACCCTTCCAATGTCACGCCGGACACGGCGACCGGCATCGGTAGCTGGAGCGCCGCGCAAGTCAAGGCGGCGATCCGCGACGGCAAGCGTCCCAGCGGACAGCAGCTTTCGCCCCAGATGCCCTCCGCGTACTACAAGATCTTCGCGCCGGCCGACCTCGACGCGGTCGTCGCCTACATGCAGTCGCTGCCGCCCGTACCGCGCAAGGTCGAGCCACCCGTCTACAAGGTGAAGCGCATGAGCGTCGATGTGCCGCCAGGAGCGGAGAAGCCTCTGCCGGACGCGGCGATGAAGGATCCGGTGAAGCGCGGCTTCTACCTTGTCACCATCGGCCACTGCATGGAGTGCCATACGCCGATCGTGAACGGGCACCGGGACTTCAAGAACGCTCTGGGCACGGGCGGCGAGCGCTTCGAGGGCCCGTGGGGCGTGAGTACCTCGCGCAACATCACCGCGCACAAAGGCAACGGCATTGGCGCGTGGACCGACGATGAAGTGAAGCGGGCGATCACCCAGGGAGTGCGCAAGGACGGCACGAAATTGCGCCCGCCGATGGGCTACGACTGGTACGCGACCATGACGCAGGCTGATCTCAACGCGATCGTCGCCTACGTGCGGACGATTCCCGCGCGCTGAGTCACTCCACGACGCGCGTTACCAGGGCACTCGCTCCCGGCAGGTCGCTCGCCGGCGAGAGCAATGTCACCGTCAGCACGCGCGCCACGCGCACTTTCGAACCCGCCTTGACCGCGACCTCGCCGTTCTTCGGCACGGCAGCGCCATCCACTTCCGTCTGCCGCTCCGACAGCGGCCGCAGCCGGAAGCCATCGGGAAATCGGCGCAGCTCGAACTGCCAGCGGCTGATCTGCAAGGCGCGCTGCGGGTCCTCCAGCGTGAGGACGACGTCGTTGGCGGCAGCGCCTTCGTGCTCGCGCAGGCGGCCGAAGCTGATGATGTCCTGATCCGGAAGCCGGCGCACCTCGGCGGTTTCCTCGATGCGGATGTGCGTCGGGAAAAGCTCGCGGTCGCGCCAGTCGAGCACGAAAAGCTCGACCTGCCGGGCGACGCCTTTCAGCTCGGCGGCGCCGAGCGGGCGGCACTTCAGGCGGTGCGCGGCGGAGCTCTCGCGGAACATTTCACGCGTCAGGCGTATCTCGCCCGGCTCCGCCGAGCCCGCGACGCGCGCGCAGAGGTTCACTGCATCGCCGCTCACGGCGACACCGTCGGTCAGCACCGGCCCCCAGTGCGCCCCAATGCGCAGCCGCAGCTGATGCTCGCGCGAGCGCGCTGCATTCGCCCGGGACACCGCCGTGTGCAGCTCCATGAGCGCGCCGATCGCGCCATCGGCGGTTTCAAATGTGAGGAATGCCCCGTCGCCGGCGGTATCGACCAGGCGGCCCGGGTGCCGAGTGAGACATTCGCCCACCAGGTCGAGGTGCAATTGCTGCAGCTGCCGGCCCGCGGCATCGCCGACGCGTGCGAAATACTCGGTCGAGCCGACGATGTCAGAGAAGGCAAGCGCGGCGTAACGCTGGAAGCGGCGCGTCAGCTCCTGCTGCAGCTCGCTTTGCAAACGAATGATTTCCGCCATGCTGAGCGTGCCGAAATCTTGCATGCAGCGGCACCTTACCGCGGCGTCGAAGCACTGACAAACCGCTATACTGTTCGGTGCAGGGCGCCGCCAAAAAAAGGGGGAAATCATGGGGCTGCGGCTGAAATTCAACCTGGTGCTGCTCGTCATGTTTTCGCTGGGGCTCGCCGCTTCGGCTTATGTCTCGTACGAGCTGCTGCAGAGGAACGCGCGTGACGAGGTGCTGCGCAGCGCGGGCCTGATGATGGAAGCGGCGCTTTCCATGCGCGCCTACACCGTCGGACAGGTACGCCCGCACCTGCGCGTGGTCGAGGACGAGTTCCTGCCGCAGAGCGTGCCGGCCTTCGGTGCGACCGAGATCATGAATCAGATGCGCAAGACGCATCCCGATTACACGTACAAGGAAGCCGCGCTCAATCCGACCAACCCTCGCAACCGCGCGAGCGAATGGGAAGCCGACATCGTCAACGAGTTCCGCAACTTCCCGGACCGCAAGGAGCTCTCGGGGACGCGCTGGACGCCGAGCGGCCCGTCGATGTTCCTTGCGCGGCCGTTGCAGATCAAGGACGGCGCCTGCCTCGTGTGCCACACGACCGCCGACACAGCACCCCCGGCGATGGTCAAGGTCTACGGCATGAACAACGGCTTCGGCTGGAAGCTCGGCGAAGTGATCGCTGCGCAGATCGTTTCGGTGCCGATGGCCGTGCCGATCGAGAAAGCGAACCAGGCGTTCTACGTGTTCATGGGCTCGCTCGCGGGCGTGTTCGTGGCCGTGTTCATCATCCTCAACGCGATGCTCTCGCTCCTGATCGTGCGCCCGATGCGCACCATGGCCGCGGCGGCCGACAAGATCAGCGTCGGCGCGCTGGACACGCCGGAGCTGCGCGAATCGGGCAAGGATGAGGTCGCTCTGCTCGCCAAGTCTTTCAACCGCATGCGCCGCAGCCTCGAGAAGGCGCTCCGGCTGATCGACGAAAAATAGCGCAGGCTCTCCCCGGTGAGCACCGACGTCGCCCTGCCACCGGGGTATGCCCTAAGCGAGTACCGGATCGAGTCGCTCCTCGGCATGGGGGGCTTCGGGCTCACCTACCTCGCCACCGACACCAACCTCAACCTGAAGGTCGCGATCAAGGAGTACCTGCCCACCGACTGGGTGGAGCGGGCCGCGGACCATTCGGTGAAGTCGAAATCGCAGGAGGCGCTCGAGACTTTCAACTGGGGACGCACGCGCTTTCTCGAGGAGTCGCGCACGCTCGCCTCGTTCCATCACCCGAACATCGTGCGCGTGATGCGCTACTTCCTCGCGAACGAGACCGCCTACATGGTGATGGAGTTCGTCGCCGGCCAGGCGCTGCACGAGTGGATCCGCAGCCGGCGGCCGCTCGATGAGCGCACCGTGCTCGCCATCGCGCTGCCGCTGCTCGACGGCCTCGAGGTGGTCCACGCGGGCGGCTTCCTGCATCGCGACATCAAGCCGGGCAACGTCTTCATCCGCGGCAACGGCAGCCCGGTGCTGATCGATTTCGGCTCCGCGCGCACCGTGGCTGCGAACACCGAGCTTACGACCATCGTCTCGCCGGGCTTTGCTCCCGTCGAGCAATACGACTCGCGCGGCGGCCAGGGCCCGTGGAGCGACATCTACGCGCTCGGCGGCGTGCTCTACTGGATGGTGACCGGCCAGCCGCCGATCGAGGCGCCCGCGCGCGCCTTCTCCGATCCGATGGCGCCCGCGGTCAAGGCGGCCGATGCCTCGCGTTTCAGCCAGGCGCTGCTGAAGGCGATCGATTGGGCGCTGACGCCCTCCAAGGACGCCCGGCCGAGGTCGGTGGCCGAGCTGCGCGCGGCGTTCCGCGGCGCGCCGCTCTCCACGCTCGCTACCGCGGTCGGCGCGCCGGCGTCCAATCCGAGCTTCCCGCCGACGGAGCGCATCGTTGCGCCGGCCCCTCAGATCGACGCCGAAACGCTCTCCAGGCTTGTCGCCGCGCTCGCCGTGCACATCGGCCCGATCGCCGACAAGCTCGTCAAATCACAGCTGCGCAAGGGCGCCTCGCTTTCGCAGATCATCGACAAGCTCTCGGCCGAGATTCCCGATCCCAAGCTGCGCGCGGCGTTCGTCCACAAGTTCACCGTGCAAAAGGGCGGCGAAGCCAGTCGGCCGGCAGCTGCGTCGCGCGCGCCGAGCGCCGCAGCGCCGTCCGAGATGCGCTTCACTCCTGGGCAGCTCGAGAAGGCGGAGACGGACCTCGCCCAGCACCTCGGCGCGGTCGCGCGGGTGGTGGTGAAGCGCGCGGCCGCGAAAGCGCGCGACCTGCCGGAGCTCTATCTCCTGCTCGCCGACGAGATCGAAGACCCGCACGAGAAGAAGCGCTTCATCAGGAAGGCGATCTCCGTCGCGCGGCCCAAGTGATCAGGTGCCGTAGAGGCGCCTTAGCACCTCGCCGTTGATCGTGAAGCTCTGCTCCTTCGCTGGGAAAACGCCGCTGCGCACTTCCTCCGCGTAGCGCTTGAGCGCATCACGGATCGCGTCGCCGGCCTCCGCGTAGCGCTTTACGAACGTCGGCGTGAAGCCGCTGAAAAGGCCGACGACGTCGTGGAACACCAGCACCTGGCCGTCGCAGTGTGCGCCCGCGCCGATGCCGATGGTGGGAATGCCGACCCGATGGGTCACGAGCTTCGCGAGCTCCGCCGGCACGAGCTCGAGCACCACGCCCCAGCAGCCCGCTTTCTCGAGCGCGATCGCGCCTTCGACGATGCGCCGCACGCTCTCCTCATCCTTGCCCTGCAGCTTGTAGCCGCCGAGCGCGGACGCGGTTTGCGGCGTGAGCCCGACATGCCCGAGCACCGGCACCCCCGCCGTCGCGAGCGCCTCGACGATCGGCACCACCTCGACGCCACCTTCGAGCTTGACCGCATCCGCTCCCGCGTCCTTCATCAGCCGCGCCGCCGTCTGCAGCGCCTGTTCGGGCGTGGCGTAGGAAAGAAACGGCATGTCCGCTATGAGGAACGCATCCGGCGCGCCGCGGCGCGCGGCGCGTGTGTGATGCACCATCTCGTCCACCGTCACCGGCACGGTCGAGTCGTAGCCCAGCACCACCATGCCGAGCGAGTCGCCGACCAGAATGAGATCGACGCCGGCTTCGGCGACCAGTCGCGCGCTCGGAAAGTCGTAGGCCGTGAGCATCGCAAGCTGCGCGCCCTTCTTGCGCTTGAGCTCGAGTACGGTGGGCTTCTTCACTGGGTTCCTCAGTCGATCTCGATGGAATATGACAGGCGTGTGAATGGAATAGCGAGCCGTATTGTTGCACGCCGCTTGCGGCGGAATATTGGAATAGACCACGACCTTCGATGTTTGTGGCGTGTCCGCTTCGCGTTGCGCCAGCGGACGTCAGCTCAATCTTTGCGGAGGTGCCAAGATGAAATCGCTTGCTACATTGCGCGTGATCGCGCTCGGCTCCCTGATGGCCGCGGCGCTCGCCCAGGCAGCCGGTAACAGCTATCAGCAGCACAACCTCGTCTCCGATGGAACCATTCCTGCAGACCACACGGATCGAAACCTCGTCAACGCATGGGGCATCGCCTTCAATCCGACGGCGTTCGTCTGGGTCACGGACAACAAGACGGGCGTGTCAACGCTCTATGACGGGTTCGGTAATCCACAGTCGCTCGTCGTTGCGATCCCCGGTCCTGACGACACGACTGCGGGCAGTCCGACCGGCATTGTGTTCAACGGCTTCCCAAGTGACTTCACCGTGAACAATGCAGCGAGTGCGTTTATCTTCGCCACCGAGGAGGGCGTCATCGCTGCGTGGGCTCCGACCGTGGACCGCACCCATGCGATCCGCAAGGTGGCGAGACCTGACACGGTGTACAAAGGTCTCGCGCTGGCCGGCAACGGCACCGCCAACTTTCTGTACGCGGCCGATTTCCGCGGCGCCAAGATCGATGTCTACGACCGCAATTTCGCCTTGGTCAGCGCGCCGGGCGGCTTCCGTGATCCAACCCTGCCGAAAGGCTTCGCACCCTTCAACATCCACAACATCCAGGGCAACCTCTACGTCGCGTACGCGAAGCAGGACGACGCCAAGATGGACGAGGTTGCGGGTGCGGGTCTCGGCTTCGTGGACGTATTCGATGCAAACGGCAGGCTGATTCGCCGCGTCGCATCGCGCGGCCGGCTGAATGCGCCGTGGGGACTCGCGCTGGCGCCGGCCAATTTCGGCAGGTTCAGCAACCGGCTGCTGGTCGGCAACTTCGGCGACGGCGCCATCCTGGCGTTCGATCCGCACAGCGGCGAATTCCTCGGCCGGTTGCGCACGCCAGAGGGGAAGCGGCTGCAGATCGACGGGCTGTGGGCCCTGGTGTTCGGCAACGGACTGCAGAACCAGCCGACGAGCACGCTGTTCTTCACCGCGGGACCGGATGACGAAAACCACGGCCTTTACGGCACCATCACGCCCGCGCCGGGCGGGCGCGACGACGACCGCGACCACGACGACGACGATTAGAAGGCGAGCGGAGCGCTCCGCTGCCGGAGCGCTCCTGCTGGATTGATGTTCGCCGTTGGCAAGCGCATCATCGCTCCAAGCAACGCGAAGGGAGACGATATGGACGCTGCCAGCGACAAACTGACGGACGAACTGCGCGCCGTGGTGGCCGCCGCCGAGGAGCTGCTCGGCGCGACAGCCGCGCAGGCCGGCGCGAACCTGGACGAAGTGCGCGCCCGCACTGAAGAGGTACTGCGCCTGGCGCGCGGCCGCCTCGAAGGCGCGGGGCGCGAGCTCGAGGAGCAGGTGCGCCGGCATCCGCTCGCCGCGCTCGGCATCGCCGCCGGGATCGGCATCGTGCTCGGCGTGCTGATCGCGCGCAAATGAGCGCCTCGCTGCTGGACTCGGCGCGCAGCGTCATCTCCGACCTGATCTCGCTCGGGCGCACGCGCTTCGAGCTCTTCAGCACCGAGCTGCGCGAGGAGCTCGCGCGCCTCGCGACACTGCTGCTGGGCGGCCTCACCGCCGTGATGCTCGGTGAGCTCGGCATCGCGTTCGCCGCCTGGGCGCTGATCGCCGCGGTCGGCGAGGAACACCGCCTGCTCGCCACCTGCCTCGTCTCGCTCGCATTCATCAGCGCGGCGCTCCTGCTGACCTGGGCGCTGGTGCGTTTCGCGCGCGTGAAGCAGCGCGCCTTCGATGCCACGCTGAGCGAGCTCGCGCGCGACTACGAAGGACTCAAGCCGTGATCTTCGGCGAACGCGAGCTCGCGCGGCGCCGGGTGGCCCTCGTCGAGCGCTCGGCCGCCGTGCGTCGCTCGCTCGCCACCCATGGGGCGCCGTTCTTCGACAAGGCCGTCGCCGCGGATCGCCTGATCACTACGGTCCGCTCCTGGCTGCCGTGGGTCACGAGCGCCATCACGATCTACACGCTGCTCCGGCGTTTCAGCCAGAGACGCCAAGCGAGCGAAACGACGCCGCCGGATTCGGAAAATCGTCGGGATGGCCCGACGCTGTCGCCGACCAGCGACGCGAAATCTCCCTGATGGCGCCTGATAGCGTTTGTGGTTTATTTTTCGCCGCACATGAAAACCAACGCTCGGTTCCGTCTCCTGACCCACGAGGAATTCGCGAAGCTGCCGACGGAAGAGAAGTTCGCTTACCTGGCTCGCGCCGGCATGAGCACACCCGGCGATAGCCAGCCGTCTCAGGCGCGGCGCAAGCCAAGGCCCGCGCGGACCGCTGCAAGAGCGAGACGCGCAGGGCTCCTGGCCCAGCGGGGAGCCGCTACTTCAGGAAGCGAGTAGCCGCGGACATCAGAAACCGGCCGGTGCCGGCAGCGCGCCGAGGATTTTCTCGAGCGTGAGCGCCACGCCGAGAAGATGCCGGTCGCTGCCAGCCGGGCCGTCGATTTCGATGCCCACGGGCAGCCTGCCCGCCGTCAACGCCACCGGCAGCGAAATGCCCGGCACGCCGGCGATCGAGCCCGGATCGGTGTTGCGGATATAGGTCTGGAAAGTCGGCACCGCGTTGCCGTTCAGCTCGACCGTCGAATCGGCCCCGATCGGCGCAGCCGGCAGCGGCGTGGTCGGGAAAACGATCGCGTCGAGCCGGTTCTTGCTGAAGGTATCGGCGTAGAGCTTCTGCAGCTGCGGCCGCACGACGTTGAGCGCATTGTCGTAGACCGATTGCGGGATCGCGTTCGGCGCGCCGGGAACGATGAAGGCGTCGAACACGGACTTGACGTCCGGGCTTGCGATCTGCGCCGCGAGCTCGCTCAGCGTCAGCCCGGTGTGGTAAGTGCTCAGGTAGGCGCCGATATCCTGCGTCGCCTCGTAGAGCGCGATCGGAAACCCCGCCTGATTGTCCAGGTCGAGAAAGCCGGAGGCCTGCACTTGCACGACCTCTACGCCTGCTGCGCGCAGCTTGTCGAGCGCCCCGCTGACGAGCTGTAGCGTCTCGTGGTCGATGTCCTGGAACATCTCGGACACCACTCCCAGGCGGATGCGGCGCGGCGCAATCGTGTCGACGTGGCGCCAGTCGCCGGTGATGACGCTGTCGAGCAGCACGAGGTCCGGCACGACGCGCGCCATCGGGCCAACCGTGTCCCGCGTATGTGAGATCGGCGTCACGCCCGTCTGCGAATAACGGTGGATCGTGGGCCGCAGTGCCACGATGCCGTTCAACGCGGCCGGAATCCTGACGGACCCGCCGGTGTCGGTGCCGATGCCGCCGGGCGCGAGCCGCGCGGCGATCGCGGCTCCGTTACCGCCGCTCGAGCCGCCGGGGATGCGCGTCTCGTCATAGGGATTCCTGACGGGGCCGAACGCGCCGTTGTTGCTCGTGATGCCGAACGCGAGCTCGTGCATGTTGGTCTTGCCGAGCACGATGGCGCCGGCGTCGACGAGCGCCTGAACGACGGGCGCGTTCGCGCTTGGCACGAAATCCTGCAGGCCCGGCGTGCCGGCGCTGTTGCGCATTCGCGCGACGTGGATGTTGTCCTTCACTACCAGCGGCACGCCGTGCAGCGGGCCGAAATGCTCGCGATCGCGACGGCGCGCCTCGTCAGCCGCCTGCGCCGCGCGGATCGCGCCGTGCTCGTTGACGGTAATGAACGCGTTGAGCTGCGCATTCGCCGAGATCTTCGCCAGCAGCGCGCGCGTGAGCTCCTCGCTCGTGATCCTGCCTTCCTTGATCAGCTTCGCAGCCTCGGTAACGGTGAGCTGCGTCAAGTCATGCTCGGCCGCACCTGCGCTGCCCAGCAACGAAAACACGGCAGCGCATGCCGCTGCCGCCTTGCGGAACGTTGTCATCTCCCCCTCCGCTGTTGGCTAAAGGAGCAGCAAGAATACGCCTGCGTCAGGACGCAGTGCCGAGGAAAAGCCGCAGCACCAGGCGCTGGGCGAAGCGGCCGTAGGGCGGATAAAAGAGCCCCACCGGGAAGAAGCGCCGCTCGCTGAACATCGACCTCGCGTGCGACAGGGCGCGGAAGCCCTCCTCGCCGTGATAGCTGCCCATGCCGGAAGCGCCGATGCCGCCGAACGGCAGATCGTGCTGCAGGACGTGCCAGCCCCAGTCGTTCAGGGTGACTCCGCCCGAGTGCGTGCGCCGCAGGAGCGCGGCCGCCTCTTCGCGATCGTGGCCGAAGTAATACAAGGCGAGCGGCCGCGGGCGCGCCGCAACGTAGGCGGCCGCGTCGTCGATGCCCTCGTAGGCAAGCACCGGCAGCAGGGGGCCGAAGACCTCCTCGCGCGCAATACGCATGGCGTCCGTGACCTCGGTGACGAGATGCAGCGGCATGCGCCGCGCATCGGCGCTCGCGGCGCAGGCCTGCACGCTTGCGCCCAGGGCGCGGGCGTCATCGAGCAGGCCCTGCAGGCGGGCAGCATGGCGATTCGAGACGATACTGGTGTAGTCGGGATCGCCCGCCGGGCGCGGCGCAAGGCGCTCGAAGGCGGCGCGCGCCGCCTGCAGGAAGGCGGGCCGCAGCTCGCGCGGGACGAGCGCGTAGTCCGGCGACACGCAGATCTGGCCGCTGTTGAAGACCTTGCCATGCACGATGCGCGTTGCGGCCGCCGCCAGGTCCGCCGAGCGCGACACGATGGCCGGGGACTTGCCGCCGAGCTCGAGCGTCACCGGCACGAGATTTTCCGCTGCGGCACGCATCACCGCGCGCCCGACCTCGGTCGAGCCGGTAAAAACCAGGTGATCGAACGCCAGCGCGGCGAACGCCTTGCCGACCTCGGCATCGCCGCCGGTGAGCGCCACCTCGTCCTCGCCAAAGCACTCGGCGAGCAGGCGCTTCATCGCCTCCGCGGTCGCTGGCGTGAGCTCCGACATCTTGATCATCGCGCGGTTGCCGGCGGCGAGCGCCGCGACCAGCGGCCCGAGCGTCAGGTAGCCCGGGAAGTTCCAGGGCGAGATGATGCCCACCACGCCCTTCGGCTGGTACTCGACCCAGGCGCGGTTGGGGTAGAAGAGCAACTCTACGCGCCGGCGCGCCGGCTTCATCCAGCGCCGGAGGTGCGCGAGTGCATGGTTGATCTCGAGCACCGGGCCCAGCACGTCGGCCAGCAGGCTCTCGGTGCGCGAGCGGCCGCCGAAGTCCTGCGCGATCGCGTCGCACAGCGCGTCCTGGCGGCGGCGCAACGCCGCGCGCAAGGCGCGCAGCTTCTCCCTGCGCTCGCCGAGCGACGGATATGGGCTGCGCTGGAACGCCGCGCGCTGCCGCTCGAGCAGCGCCCTCACGGCTGCGCGCGGATCAGGTCCGCGGCCTTCTCGCCGATCATGATCGCCGGCACGTTGGTGTTGCCGCCGACCAGCGTCGGCATGATCGAGGCGTCGGCGACCCTCAGTCGCTCGATGCCGCGCACGCGCAGGCGAGCATCCACCACCGCCATGGCGTCGCTCTGCGGCCCCATCTTGCAGGTACCCACCGGGTGGTATTGCGTATCGGCGCGGTTACGGATGTCGCGTTCGAGCGCCGCGTCATCGCTCATGTCGACCGGGTGCAGCATCGCGCCGCGGTAGGGATCGAACGGCGCCGACTCGAGGATGCGGTTCTGGATGCGCGCGCCCTTCATGAGGAGCTGCAGGTCCTCGTCGTCCTCGAGAAAGCGCGGATCGATAGCGAGCGGCGCGCGCGCATCGCGGTCTGCGAGCGACACTGTGCCGCGCGCCTTGGGGCGCAGCACCGTGACGTGGCAGCCGTAGCCGTGCCCGAGGTGCAGCCGCCGGTTGTGGTCATCGGCCATGCCGATGATGAAAAGCAGCTGCAGGTCCGGCACCTCAACCTCGGCCGCAGAGCGCAGGAACGCGCCCGACTCCACGTAGACGGTCGTAAGAAGCCCGCTGCGGCGCCGCCGCCACTCGAGGACCGCGCGCGCGAGGCGCACGGCGAAGGGAATGGACAAGCCGAAGGTTTCGGTGTCGCTGCGCGTGCGGTAGGACTGTATGTAGTCGATATGGTCCTGCAGGTTCTTGCCCACGCCGGGCAGTGCGTGGACCACGGGAACGCCATGACGCGCGAGCTCGTCGGGCGCGCCGATCCCGGAGAGCATCAGCAGCTGCGGCGAGCCGAACGCGCCGGCCGCGAGCACCACCTCGCGCCGCGCGCGCACGTCGCGCAGCTCGCCGGCGGCGTAGTACTCGATGCCCACGGCGCGGCGCCCGTCGAAAAGCACGCGCGCGCAATGTGCATTGGTAATGATTTTCAGATTCGGGCGCCCCGCGATCGGCGCGAGGTACGCGTGCGCCGCGCTGCAGCGCTCGCCGTTTGCCTGCGTCACCTGGTGCATGAGCGAGCCGAACTGCTCGCCGGCATTGCAGTCGGCGATGTTCGGCAAGCCGTTCGCCGCGGCAGCGGCGAGAAAGACCCGATTGAGCGAGCTCGGGCTTCTCAGGTTCGACACGCTGAGCGGTCCGCCGGCGCCGTGATGCGGCGTTTCGCCGAACGCGGTGTTGTTCTCGGCGCGCTTGAAGTAGGGCAGCACCTCGCTCCAGGACCAGCCGCGGTTGCCGAGCGCCGCCCAGTGGTCGTAGTCGGCGGGATGGCCGCGGACGTACACCATGGCATTGATCGAGCTCGAGCCGCCGAGCGTCTTGCCGCGCGGCTGGTAGCCGCGGCGGCCGTTCAGGCCCTTCTGCGGCACGGTCTCGAACGCCCAGTTGTGCAGCCGCGTGGGAAGCAGGACGGCGAGCCCGGCAGGCGCGCGGATCAGCACACTGTCGTCGCTCCCGCCCGCCTCGAGCAGGCACACGGTCAGCGCCGGGTCCTCGCTCAGGCGCGCCGCCAGCGCGCATCCCGCGGAGCCCGCGCCGACGACGATGTAGTCGAAGGTCAGGGTCATATATCGAAGGGCCGCGGCTGCCCGGCGAACAGGCGCTCGAGGATCAGTTTCTCGCGCGTCTCGATCGTCTTCAGGAATGCGCCGGCGCCGCCCATGTGGCGGAAGGCGGCGAAGCCGCGCTCGAGGAAATCCTGCAGCTCGCCGAACCCGGCCGCGCGCGCCGGCCGGCGCGCGAGGATCAGCGTGCGGCCTACCAACGGCTTCGCCACCACCCGGTCGAGGTCCGCGCCCGCCGCGACGGCGAGCTCGATCTGGCGCAGCCGCTCGGCGCGGTTGTCGCAAAGGCGGTAGGACTGCGCGTATGCCGATTCGGTGATCCCCTCGCTCACAGCGAGCTCGGCGGCGAGCTCGCCGGCGAGCGCCGTGTCGAGCTTGACCGAGAGCGCGTGCAGCTCGATCGCCCGCTCGATCGGCGCGAGCGCCGCCTTCGGCAGCACCTTGCGGATCAGCGGATACGCGCGCGCAACCGCGCGGTCGCGCTCGCTCGAGTCGCGCTCGCCGTAGATGTCGGAAAGGAAAAAGGCGGCCGCCGGCGCGTAGCGCTTGTCGGCGGCGAGATCGGCGTAGGTGCGCGCGAGCCGCTCGGCCTGCCAGCGGCGCAGGAGCGGCAGCAGCACCGCCACGCGCTCGGGCTGTCCGGCCGCGCCCATCACGCCACCTTGGCCGGGTGCCTTGCCGCTTCCTCGTCGCGCAGCGCGCGGCGCAGCACCTTGCCGATCGGTGTCTTCGGCAGCGGCTCGCGGCGGAACTCCACCTGCCGCGGCACCTTGTAGGGCGTGAGGTGCTTGCGGCAATGCTCGATCAGGTCGGCTTCCGCGAGCGCCGGGTCCTTGCGCACGACGATCAGCTTCACCGCCTCGCCCGAGCGCGCGTCGGGGACGCCGATGGCGCCCGATTCCAGGACTCCGGGATGCAGGGCGGCGACGTCCTCGACCTCGTTCGGATACACCTTGAAGCCCGAGACGATGATCAGGTCCTTCTTGCGGTCGGTGATCTGCAGGAATCCCCGCTCGTTCAACTGGCCCATGTCGCCGGTGTGCAGCCAGCCGTCGGGCCCGAGCGTGCGCGCGGTCTCCTCCGGCAGGTTCCAGTAGCCCTTCATCACCTGCGGTCCGCGCACGCAGATCTCACCGACCTCGCCGACGCCGAGCTCCGCGCCGCTGTCGGAGCGGATGCTGAGGTCGGTGGAAGGCAGCGGCGGTCCCACGGTGCCGGAGAATTCTCTTGCGTCGAGCGGGTTGGCGCAGACGATGGGCGAAGCTTCGGTAAGCCCATAGCCCTCTACGAGCGTCACGCCCATCGCTTCCTGCCAGCGCTTGGCCACCGCGCGGTGCACGGCCATGCCGCCCGCCACGGCGACCTTGAGGCCGCTCGCATCCACCGAGCGGAACGCCGGCTCGTTGAGCAGCGCGTTGAAAAGCGTGTTGACGCCGGTGATGGCGGTGAAGCGCACGCGCTTGAGCTCCTTGATGAAGCCGCCGATGTCGCGCGGATTGGTGATCAGCAGGTTGTGCGCGCCCCATTTCACGAACAGCAGGCAATTCGCCGTGAGCGAGAACACGTGGTAGAGCGGCAGCGGCGTCACCACGATCTCCGCGCCTTCCCTGAGGGTGCTGCCGATCCACGCCGAGGTCTGCTCCACGTTCGCCACCATGTTGCCGTGCGTGAGCATGGCGCCCTTCGCCGTGCCGGTCGTGCCGCCGGTGTACTGCAGGAACGCGACGTCGTCGCGGCCGAGCGGCACGTCCTCGAGGCGCGCGCGCGCGCCGAGCTCCATCGCCGTGTGCCAGTCGAGCGCGCCCTCGAGCTTCCAGTCCGGCACCATGTGCCGCACGTGCTTGACGACGAAGTTGACGAGCAGCGACCTGGCTGCGCCCAGCATGTCGCCGATACGCGTGGTAACGACGGTCTTCACCGCGGTGTCGGCCAGCACGTCCTGCAGCGTGTGGGCGAAGTTCTCGAGCACCACGATGGCCTGCGCGCCCGAGTCGCGCAGCTGGTGGCGCAGCTCGCGCGCCGTGTACTGCGGATTGACGTTGACCACCGTCATGCCGGCGCGCAGCGCGCCGAAAAGCGCGACCGGATACTGCAGCAGGTTGGGCAGCATGATGGCCACTCGCCCGCCTCTGGGCAGCCCGGCGTGCTTCTGCAGGTAGGCGCCGAACTGCGCGGCGAGCCGGTCGAGCTCGCCGTATGTAATGCTCGCGCCCATGTTGGTGAACGCGGGCAGGCTGCGGAAACGCTCGCAGCTCGCCTCGAACACCTCCTTGAGCGACTGGTAGCGCGCCACGTCGGCTTGCGCCGGGACGCCCTTGGGGTAATGGTCGAGCCAGATCGGTTTCATGCGACAGCCTCCTCAAGCTTGTCGATCTCCGCCGGAAAACGCGCCGCGATGCGCTCGGGGTCGCGCACCACGCCGGCATCGGTCATCAGGCCGAACTGCACATGGCCTGCGTAGGAAAGGATGCTCGCGCCCATGGCGACCTCGCCGGCCTGCGGCACCCAGAACATCTGCTCGTCGATCTGCGCGCCGGCGAAGCGCAGGCGCTTGCGTGGCCCCGGAACGTTGGTCATCACCGCGGTGGCGTGCGCGCCGAGCACCTCGAGCAGCTGCTCGTGCACGGCGCGCGGCGCCTGGCCGGCGAAGCCGAGCAGCCCCAGCATCAGCACGGGCTGCGGCGAGCTGCGCAGCGCGAGCATGCGCGCGCGCACCGCGTGCACGCGCGCGATCGGGTTGGCGATGCCGAGCGGCAGCTCGAGGAACACGAGGCCGAACTCGTTGCCGAGCGGCTCGTCGCTCTCCGCGCGGCGCAGATTGACCGGCACGACGACGCGAATCTCGAGTCCCTCGACGGCATCGTGGTGCGAGGCGAGATAGGCGCGCAGGGCGCCGGCCGCCGCGGCGAGCAGCACGTCGTTCACCGTGCAGCCGAGCGACTTGCCGAGCGCCTTCACCTTGGCAAGCGGCAGGGGATCGCACCACGCGACGCGCTTGGAAGCGCCGAGCGGGCCGCGGAAGCGGGTCTTCGGCTCGGGCGACATGGCGAGCAGCTTCGCGGCCTCGGCAAGCGCGCTTGCGCCCGCCTGCACATAATCGAGCGCCTTGCGCGGGTGGAGCAGCACCTCGAAGAGCACGCCCGCGCCGGCCTTGGCGAGCGGCTCGAGCCACGGCAGCCAGGCCTCCCATCCGGCCGCGCCGGCCCGGCGCCGCGGCAGGTTCGCGCCGCCTTCGGTGAGCGCGAGCAGCACTCTCATGAGCGCGGCGCCGTCGGCGTAGCAATGGTGCATGCGCATGACGAGCGCGCTCTGGCTGCGGCGATAGCCCTCGACGACATAGAACTGCCACATCGGCTGACCGGGATCGAGCGGAGAGCTCGCGAGATCGCTCACCAGCGCCTGCAGCTCGCCCTTGTCGCCCGGCGCCGGCAGCGCCACGCGATGCACATGGCGATCGAGGTCGAACTTCTTGTCGTCCTGCCAGTAGAACCCGCTCGCGCGCTCCACCGGCCGCTGATGGAAGCGCTCGAAGGCGAGGAAGCGGCTGCGCAGCGTCTGCTTCACGCGCGCGAACGAGAGGCGTGTCTTGAAGGTGAGCACGGCCGTGATCACCATCGGATTGGTCGGGCGCTCCATGCGCAGCCAGGCCACATCCGCGCCGGACATGCGCGCGCTCATGCCTCGAGTTCTTCAAGTCGTTCCTGCGCGTGCTCGGCGTCGAGCAGCTCTGCTGCGTCCGTGGGACGGATCTTCGCCGCCTGCGCGAGGAGCTCGCGCGCCTCGTCGGCATTGCCTTCGTCCAGAAGCATGAGTCCGCGCGCGTATTCCAGCCGCGCGATGGCCGAGTCGGGAAGGAGCTTCAGCGCCTTGCGGTAGTGCGCGAGCGCCTCGGACTCGCTCGCACCGTAGGTCAGCCCGCCGAGCAGCGCGCCGACCTTGCTGATCACCTCGACGTGGTAGGTGCCGGTAGCGATGTGCGCCTCGGCATGGCGCGGCTCGAGCTTGAGCGCGCGCTCGAGCGCGTCCTTCACTCGCGTGGCGACCCCGTCGGCGAGCGCGCGCGTCACCGAGATCTTCTGCGCATAGCGGCCGAGACAATATGCGAGCAGGTAATGGGCGTTGGCGTGCTGCGGCAGCGCCTCGCAGGCCGCTTCGCAAAGCTTCGCCGCCTCGCTGAGCAGTGCCGCCGCGCTTTTCTTGTCGCGCTCCAGATAGCTCGCATAGGTCCCCGCCGCCTTTGCGGCCGCGAGATGTCCGGCCGGGCCGGCCTTGGCGCCCTTCTGCCATGCGAGCTGGAAATCCCCGTGGTGGTAGGCGCGCCACGCCTCGCGCACCGCCTCGGCGTCGGGAAACGGCTCGCAATCGCCGCGGTGCAGGCGCGCCCACTGTTTCTTCAGCGACGCTCCCGGATAAGCGAACGCGTCGCGCGGATGCGGAAACGGTACCCAGTGCTTCATCGCGCCGCCACCCAGCGCTCGAGGCGCTCGAGCGCGCCCCCGAGCCTCGCGAGCGCCGGCTGCCCTGTGCGATGCCGAGGCGGCGCGATGGCAGCGCGCAGCGCGGGACCGCGGATCGAGATGCCGTGCCGGGCGAGCCTTGGCGCAAGCTCGCGCCGGCGCGCGGCGAGGTCGCGCAGCGTCGCGCGGTAGGCATGGTCGAACACACGATGGCGGTTCGAATAGCTGAAGACGTTGGTGAAGAACATCTCGGGGTCGTCGCGCCGCGGCTCGAACAGCAGCACGTCGGCGCCCTTATAGAGCGTGCGGTAGCTCGCCATCCCGACCTGCATGCGCGAATGGATCAGCGTGCGCAAGGTCTGCGACAGCACCACAGGCAGCCCGGCGTCGGCGAGCTTGCCGCGCCGCGGGTGGCCGCGGCGCGCCGCCAGGCGCGCGTCGAACGGCACGATCGGGTTGATGCAGAAGAGAAGGCGCGCCCCTTCGCGCAGCGCTACCGAGGCGTGCAGCGTCTTGCGCAGCGCGCCGTCGACGTAGTCGCGCCCGCCGATGCGCACCGGCGGATAGAGCAGCGGCAGCGCCGCGCTCGCCTGCACCGCGCGCGAGATCGGCACGCGATCGTGTCGCGGGGCGCCGAACGCGACGGCGTCGCTCGTGTCGAGGTCGGTCGCCACCAGGCGCAGCTTCGCCCTCAGCCGGCGAAAGTCGTTGCTCCTGCCGCGGCCGCTGAAGGCCTGCTCGAGGAAGCGCGCCAGGCGCTCGTTGTCGAACACGCCGATCGGGATGGCGCGGCCGGCGCCGGCGAGCAGCTCGTTGCGAGCGCCGAGCGGGTCGCGCAGCCCTCGCCAGACGGTTTGCAGCGCGAGGCGCGGCAGCGACGCCGCGCGCTGCGCGAACTCGTTCACCGCCGGAGACATGAACACGTCCGTGCCGATCGCGTGCTCCCTGGAGGCGGTCTCGATCAGGATCTCGCGCAGCTCCGCCGGCGTGAAGCCGTTGGCGAGCATCGACGCGATGAACGCGCCGGAGCTGACGCCGACGTAGATCTGCAAGGCGGAGAAATCGACGCCGTCGAGCGCATCCTGCAGCGCGCAAAGCGCAGCAATCTCGTAGACGGCGGCCACCGGCCCGCCGCCTGCGAGCGCAAGGCCGATGCGCGGCCCGCGCTGCCCTACGCCGCGGCGGCGCCCCCTGCGGGGCAGCGCCATGGGTTGCCTAGCGGCGGATCTTGCGCCGGGCGCGCTTCGTGCCGTTGGTGCGCGCGAGCGCGGCCACGTGCCGGTCGAGCTCCGCGACGCGGCGCGAGAGCTGGTTCACGTCGTGCGCCGTCGGCACGCCGATGCCCTTCAGCGCCTTGGTGAGCCGCTCCTCGAAGATGCGCTCGAGCTTGCCCATGCCGCCGCTCGCCTGCGCGCGGATCTGGCTCATGCCGCCGGCGGCCAGGGCGCGGCTACGCGCCCTGCCCTCCTCGACCAGCATGTCGAAGAGCTTGGTGCTCTCCTTGCGCGCGGTGGTGAACGCGCCGAGCCCGGCGAGCCAGATCTCGTGACCCGACTGAGTGACCGCCCGCGCCAGATTGGTTGCCGACCGCTTTGCTGTCATGACCTGATTCCTTTCGTCTGTAGTGGATTTGCGAGAGAGCCGCTCTCCGAAACATGCCACGCGCGCGCGGCGCACATTTGACCTAGCGCAAGTATCCTGGCCGCCGACCGGCGAGCATGACGCTTACGCTATGGCGAGCGCTTATTTCGTTACCGGCGCAACCGGCTTCATCGGCAAGCGGCTGGTCGGGCGGCTGCTCGAGCGCGCCGACGGCCCGGTGTACTTCCTGTTGCATCCCCGGAGCGTCGGCAAGCTCGACGCGCTCTATGCGCGCTGGGGAGCCGATCGCTCGAAAGCAATCCCGGTCGAGGGCGACCTCGCCGCTCCCGGCCTCGGCATCCGGGCCGAGGAGGCGGCGATGCTCAAGGGCCGCGTGCGCCACTTCTTCCACCTGGGAGCGGTATACGACCTCACCGCGAGCGCCGAAGCGCAGTACGCGGCGAACGTGGAGGGCACGCGGCATGCGGTCGTGTTCGCCAAGGCCGTCGAAGCGGGCTGCTTTCACCACATGAGCTCGATCGCCGCGGCCGGGCTCTACGACGGCACGTTCACCGAGGACATGTTCGAGGAGGCGAAGCACCTCGAGCACCCCTACTTCAGCACCAAGCACGCAGCCGAGCGCATCGTGCGCACCGAATGCGCCGTTCCGTGGCGCGTCTACCGCCCGGGCATCGTGGTCGGCCAGTCCGACAGCGGCGAAATGGACAAGATCGACGGCCCGTACTACTTCTTCAAGCCGATCCAGCGGCTGCGCGACCTCGTGCCGCGCTGGTTCCCGGCGATCGGCCTGGAGGGCGGGCGCCTGAACCTCGTGCCGGTGGATTTCGTGGTGCGCGCGCTGGACGCGCTCGCACATCGCGAGGGCCTCGACGGGCGCTGCTTCCATCTCACCGATCCGGAGGCGAAGCGCGTCGGCGAGATCCTGGACATCTTCGCGCGCGCCGCGCACGCGCCCGAGTTCACGCTGCGCCTGAACCCGCGCATGCTGGGCTTCGTGCCGCAGAGCATGCGCCAGGCGCTCTCGCTGCTCGCGCCCCTTCACCACCTGCGCTCGGCGCTGCTGCGCGACCTCGGCCTGCCGCCCGAGGTGCTGCGCTTCGTGAGCTACCCGACGCGCTTCGCCAACAGCCAGACGCGCAAGCTGCTCGACGAGGCCGGCATCCGCGTGCCGCGCCTCGAGGACTACGCGTGGAAGCTCTGGGATTACTGGGAGCGCCACCTCGATCCGGACCTCTTCGTCGAGCGCAGCCTCGCGGGCGCCGTGCGCGGCAAGGTGGTGCTGATCACCGGCGCGGCCGACGGCATCGGCAGGGCGACCGCCCTGAAGGCCGCCGCAGCGGGCGCCAAGGTGCTGGTCGTCGACCGCGACCCGCAGAAGCTCGAGCGCATGCGCGACGAGCTCGCGCCGCGCGGCTGGGAAGTGTCGTTCCATTGCGCCGACCTCACGAGCCCCGAACAGGTCGCGCGGCTGGCGGCTGCGACGCTCGCCGCGCACGGCGCGGTGGACGTGCTCATCAACAACGCCGGGCATTCGATCCGGCGCTCGGTCGAGCATTCCTACGACCGCCTTCACGACTTCGAGCGCCTGATGGGCGTCAACTACTTCGGCGCCCTGCGCCTGACGCTCGCACTGCTGCCGGCGATGCAGCAGCGCCGCCGCGGCCATGTCGTCAACATCTCTTCGCTCGGCGTACTCACCAACGCGCCGCGCTTCTCCGCCTACGCCGCTTCCAAGGCCGCGATGGACGCTTTCGCGCGTTGCGCGGCGGCGGAATTCGCCGGCAGCGGCATCGAGTTCACCACCGTGTACATGCCGCTCGTGCGCACGGCGATGAGCGCGCCGACCGACGCGTACCGCCAGGTGCAGATGCTCTCGCCCGAGGAAGCCGCCGATCTCGTGGTGCGTGCCATGATCCACCGGCCCGGGCACATCGCGACGCGCCTCGGCGTATTCGCGCAGGTGCTGCACCTGCTTGCGCCGCACCTCTCCGACGCGCTGAACAACATCGGCTATCGCATGTTCCCGGAATCGGCGCGCGCGCTCGGCGAGCCGCAGGCGCCGGCCGCGATCATGAAGGACATGCAGCTCTAGCCGCGGCAATCTCTGCGGCGAGCAGCGCGTGTACCTGCGGCGAGCCGAGGAGCGCGAGATGTCCCAGGCGCTCCAGCGCGATGTTGCGTGCGCCGGTGACGCAGGGGCTGTCCTGCGGCACCAGGAACTCGTCGTGCCACGAGTAGATCGACGTGATCGGTACGCGCGCGCTGCCCGCTTCCTGCGCCTGCAGCGCCTCGAGCCAGCGGCTCCCGTGCCGCAGCTCCGGCGCCCAGGCTTGCCCGCGCAGGCCGCGCGCGAGCTTGCTGCCGTGGTGCGGCGTGCCGATCGTCACCAGCGCCGCCGCGCGCGACGTGCCACCCAGGCGCGCGCTCCAGGCGCGC
>DASSLQ010000265.1:0-13283 GCA_035689325.1 Burkholderiales bacterium
CGCGATCCGCAGATCGCCGCCGACATCGACAACGCGCGGCGCGAGGTGCTGGCGCAAGCCTACGTCGAGCGCGCGGCGCGTGCGCGCGCGGCGCCGTCGCGCGAGGAGGTGCGTGCCTTCTATGCCGAGAATCCGGCGCTCTTCGCCGAGCGGCGCATCTACCGCACGCGCGAGCTGGTGGTGTCCGCCAATCCCGAGATGATCGACGTGCTGCGCGCCCAGGTGGCGCGTGCCGCGGACCTCGACGAGGTCGCCGACTGGCTCAAGAGCCGCAACGCCCGCTTCAGCATCGCGACGCAGACGCAAGGCGCGGAGGAGATTCCGCTCGCCTTCCTGCCGCAGCTCGCGCGCATGAGCGCGGGCGAGCTCACCGTGTTCGCCACGCCGCTCGGGGCGAACGTGGTCCAGCTGGTCTACTCGGAGGGCGCGCCGCTCGCCTACGAGCAGGCGAGTCCGCTGATCGAGAATTTTCTCGCCGGACGCAAGCGTCTCGCGGTGGCGCAAGACGAGGTAAAGCGCCTGCGCGAGACCGCACGCATCGAATACGTGGCGCAGTTCAAACAGTCGACGAGGTGACGATGATTCGCATATTGACGGTTGTCCTACTTACAGCGCTGGCGCTGCCCGCGCTCGCGCAGTCGCCCGACAAGCTCGGGCCGGGCGACACGGTGCACGTCACCGTGTTCCAGCAGCCCGATCTCACGGTGGATGCGCGTGTCAGCGACAAGGGCACGATCAACTTCCCGCTGGTCGGGACGGTGAAGATCGGCGGCCAGAGCACGCACGATGCGGCCGACACCATCGCCAAGGCGCTGAGGGACGGGCAGTACCTCAAGGCGCCGCAGGTCGCCGTCGCCCTCACCGCGGTGAGGAGCCGCCAGGTCTCGGTGCTCGGCCTGATCGTGCACCCGGGGCGCTATCCGATCGAGGAGGCGCACATGAGGGTCCCCGACCTGATCGCGGCGGCGGGCGGCATCGCGCTCGGCGGCAGCGAGGACGTGACCGTGATCCGCGACGGCAAGAGCCAGACGGTGAGCGCGCTCTCCAAGGACTTCGAGCTGAAAGGCGGCGACACCGTGTACATCGAGCGCGCGCCGGTGTTCTACATCTACGGCGAAGTGATCCACGCGGGCGCCTACCCGGTGAAGGCCGGCATGACCGTGATGCAGGCGCTCTCGATCGGCGGCGGCATCACGCCGCGCGGCAGCGAGCGCCGCATCAAGCTGCGCCGCCTCGAGGCCGACGGCAAGACGCGGGAATACGACGCAAGCCTCGTCGATGTCGTCAAGGCCGACGACGTCATCTACGTCAAAGAAGCGCTCTTTTAGGGAGTTGCCATGGATCTCAGCCAATACATCCTCGCCCTCAAGGCGCGCCGCAAGGCGTTCATCGCGGTGTTCGCCATCACGGTGATCGCCGCCATCGTCGTCGCGCTCCTTATCCCGAAGCGCTACGACGCCACCGCCACCATCCTGATCGACGCGCGCGACGAGCAGACCATGTCGCCCGCGCACCTGTCGCCGCGCTCGCTGGCCGGCTACATCTTCACGCAGATGGACCTGATCGCGAGCGGCAAGGTCGCCACGCGCGTGGTGCGCGATCTGAAGCTCGCGCAGCAGCCCGGCGTGCGCGAGGACTGGGAAAAGGACACCGGCGGCGTCGGCTCGCTCGAGGAATGGATCGCCGGCAACCTGCTCGAGAAGCTGAAGGTCGACAGCGGCGCGAGCAATATCCTGATCGTCAAGTTCTCGGCCAACGACCCGAAGAAGGCGGCGACCATCGCCAACGCCTTCGCCAAGGCCTATCTCGCCGTGGCCCTCGAGCTGCGCACCGAGCCCTCGCGCGAGGCGGTGGCCTGGTTCGACGAGCAGCTCAAGGCGCTGCGCGGGGACGTGAAGAACGCGCAGGCGAAGCTCAGCGCCTATCAGAAGGAGAAGGGCATCGCCGGGGCGGACGAGCGCATGGACGTCGAGTACACGCGCCTTGCGGAGATCACCGGCGAGCTCGGACGCGCCCGCGCCTCCACGCTCGATGCGCAAACCCGCTACCGGCAGGTGCAGGACCTGATCAAGGACGGCGTCTCGCTCGAAGCCTTCCCCGAGGTGCTGTCGAACGGCTACATCATCACCATCAAGGGCGCGCTGCAGGGCGCGGAGGCGCGGCTCAAGGAGCAGGCGGAAGTCTACGGGCCGAACCACCCGACCTACCAGCGCACCGCGTCCGAAGTCGCGAGCCTGCGCGAGCGGCTGCAGGCCGAGGCGAAGAAGCTGGTCGCCGGCCTCGGCAATGCCGTGGCGCAGAACCAGAAGCGCGTCGAGGAGCTGCAGGCCTCCGCCAAGGAGCAGCAGGACCGCATCATGAAGATGCGCGAAGGCCGCGTCGATCTGGCCGTGCTGACGCGCGACCTGGAAAGCGCGCAGCGCGCCTACGACGGCGCGCTCGCCCGCGCCATCGCCGTGAAGGTCGACAGCAAGGCGCGCCAGACCAACCTCGCGATGCTCACCCCCGCGGTCGAGCCGCTCAAGCCCGCGATGCCGAAAATGGGCCTGGTCTCGGCGCTCTCGGTCATCATCGGCCTGCTGCTCGCCGCCGGTATGGTGTACACGCTGGAAATGATGGACCGCCGGGTGCGCTCGCGCAGCGACCTCGAGGCGCGCCTCGCGGTGCCTTCGCTCGGCATCCTCTCGCGCTGGACCCCGGCCGCCGGGCGCCTGCTGCCCTCGCCCAATTCCCCCGTGCGCGCGGCGCGCGCGCTTCCGCATCCCTGGTGAGAGAGAACGACCATGCTCGCGAAACCCACTGACAACGTACTGTCGATCGAATCCGCTGCGCGTCCGACCGGGCGCCACATCGGCGCCATCCTGATGGACGAGGGCAAGCTCACGCCCTCGGATGCCGAGCAGGTGCTCAAGCGCCAGCGCGAGCTCGGCTGGCGCTTCGGCGAGGCGGCGATCGAGCTGAACCTGATCACCGACACCGACCTGCGCGAGGCGCTCGCCAAGCAATACGAGTTTCCCTACCTGGTCTCGGGTCCCGACGGCGTCAGCAAGGAGCTGGTGGCCGCCTGGGATCCGTTCCACCCGGTGGTGGAAGAGCTGCGCGCGGTGCGCACCCAGCTTCTCATCCGCTGGTTCAACCCCGCCGCCGGCCGCCGCACTCTGGTCATCGCGAGCCCCGGCGCGCGCGAGGGGCGCAGCTTCATCGCCGCCAACCTTGCCGTTTCTTTCTCCCAGCTCGGGCAACGCACGCTGCTGATCGATGCCGATTTCCGCGCCCCGCGGCAGCAGGGCATCTTCAACGTCGCCGACCGGTTCGGTCTCTCCTCGGTCCTGTCGGGTCGCGCCGACCTGTCGGTCGCCGCTCCGGTCGCGGGAATCACCGGCCTGGCGGTGTTGCCGGCCGGTCCCGTGCCGCCCAATCCGCTCGAGCTGCTCTCGCGCGGCAGTTTCGCGGCGCTGCTTGGCAGGGCGCAGGCAGAGTACGACGTGATCCTCATCGACACGCCGCCGGCAAGCGAGTACGCCGACGCGCAGAGCGTTGCCTTCCGCGCCGGCGATGTGCTGCTCGTTTCGCGGCGCGACCATACGCGCGTCGAGGACACCGAGCGCGCCGTGAAGGAGCTCTCGGATGCTGCCGCGCGCATCGTCGGGACGCTGATGAACGCGTTCTAGGCATGCGGCGACCCCCGGATCGCAAATTGATGCTGGCGGCCACGGCCTTGCTCGTGGCCGCCGGCATGCTGCTCGCGCGGCCGGCGGTCGGCACCGATCCGGCGCCGGCCACCGCACTGATCGTCAAGTTCCTCGGAAGGTCCTGATATGACTGCGATTAGCGCGCGGCTGCCCGGCGAGCGCGGCCCGGGCCTTGCTGCGGCGGCCGTCGGCCTGGTGCTCTTCGGCATCGTCTGCGGCGTCGGCATCGCCATCGGCGAGCTCGAAGCGCTCGTCGCCTCGCTCACCGTGCTCGCCTGCCTCGCGACGCTCGTCGACTATCGCATCGGCGCGGTGCTGCTGGTCGTCATGCTGCCGGTGGAGAGCAGCTATCTCTTCCCGCACAGCGTGTTCGGATTCACCGGCCTCAACCCGATCAACCTGGTGCTCGGGGCGACGCTCATTTCGTACCTGCTGCGCGGCTACGAGATCAAGCGCTTCCTGCCCAAACCGCTGGTGTGGTTCTTCGTCGTGCCGATCGTCATCGCAGGCCTCCTCGGCATGCGTCACGTCGGCGAGGTCTACCCGTACTTCTACGAGGAAAACATCATCCACTACACCGACGAGTTCGGCTACCTGCGCGACGTGCTGCTCAAGCCGCTGCTCACCATGGTGGGCTCGGCGGTGCTGATCGCCACGGCGGTGGCGCGCGCGAAGAAGACCGAGAACTTCCTCGTGCCGATCGTCGCCGGCATCTGGCTGATGAGCCTGGCGGCCATCGGCTATGTGATCGCGGCCGGCGTGAGCATCGGATCGCTCGCCCTGCCCACCTCGCGCCTGTTCTTCTCGGGCCTGGGCATGCATGCGAACGACCTCGGGCGCCTCTACGCCGTGGCGTACGCGCTGTTGCTCTTCACCTGGGGCGAGACCAAGGACCTGCGGCTGAAGACCTCGCTGCTCTTCACCATGGGCATCCTCACCATCGCGCTGGTGCTCACGTTCTCGCGCGGCGCGATGACCGGCTGGGTGCTGGTGAACGTGCTCTACCTCGTCTGGAAGTTCAACGCCAGGACGCTCGGCCTCGCGCTGCTCGCGTGCGGCGTGGCGCTGCTCTTCATGCCCGGCGCGGTGGTGAGCCGCATGAGCCTCGGCCTAGTCGGCGGGGCCGACGTCAACGAGTTCAGCGCCGGACGCGTCGACGATATCTGGCTGCCGCTGCTGCCCGAGCTCTTCAAGAGCCCGCTGTGGGGCTCCGGCCTCGAGGCGACCACCTGGTCGAGGGCGCTCTGGTCCGAGCAGATGCTGCCCGTCACCCACCCTCACAACGCCTACCTGCAGGCGATCCTCGACATGGGCCTGATCGGCATGACGCTGCTGCTCGCGTTCTACTGGCACGTCTATCGCACCTGCCGCGACCTCGGCAGCAACGCCTACCTCAGCCCGACGATGCGCGGCTTCTACCAGGGGGTGGTGGCGGGGCTGCTTTGCTTCATCGTCACCGGCTTCGCCGGCTCGAGCCTGCGGCCCACGCCCGAGTTCGCGTTCCTCTGGATCGCCATCGGCATGATGTACGGGCAGCTCGCCCGGCGGCGCGCGAGCCCCTGAGCATGTCGGCGGCCACCCTGCGCGAGGCGCGCGGCGCCACGCAGGCTCGAGCCCAGAGCGCGGCGGCACCGCTCGCCAAGCCGCACATCTGCTTCGTCGCGCCGTACGTGTGGCCGGTGCTCGCGCGCGACCCGAACATCCAGGTGGTCGGCGGCGCCGAAGTGCAGCAGTCGATCCTCGCGCGGCTCCTCGCCGAGGCGGGCTATCCGGTGTCGATGATCAGCCTCGATTACGGGCAGCCGAGCCCCACCCAGGTGGACGGCATCACCGTGCACAAGGCCTTCCGCGAGGACGCCGGCATCCCGGTGCTGCGCTTCCTGCATCCGCGGCTGACGACCATGTGGCGCGTCCTGCGGCGAGTGGACGCCGATGTCTATTACCAGCGCTCGAGCGCGATGTGGACGGGCGTGGTGGCCGAATTCTGCCGCCGGCACGGCAAGCGCTCGATCTACGCCGGGGCCTCCGACCGCGATTTCGAGATCGGACAGGAGCAGATCACGCATGCGCGCGACCGCTGGCTCTACCGGCGCGGCCTCGCGCGCGTCGACCGCATCGTGGCGCAGAGCCCGTTCCAGCGCGAAAGCTGCCGGCGCAACCACCAGCGCGAGGCACTCGTCGTCCCGAGCTGCTACGTGCCTCCGGCGCATGCGCGCCGCGCGGGCCTCGCGCACGAGCGCGTCCTCTGGGTCGGCACGATCCACGACTACAAGCGGCCGCACTGGTTTCTCGACATCGCCGAGCGGCTGCCGCACCGGCGCTTCGTCATGATCGGCGGTCCGAGCGTCGGCGGCGAGCGCCTCAGGCCGGGCTACTTCGAGGAGGTGCGCGCGCGCGCAGCGCGGCTGCGCAACGTCGAGTTCACCGGCTTCCTGCCGCTCGCCGAGGTCGAGCGCTGGTTCGATCGGGCGCGGCTGCTGGTGCTCACCTCGGTGTACGAGGGCATGCCCAACGTGTTCCTCCAGGCCTGGGCGCGCGGCGTGCCGACGGTCGCGACCGTCGACGTCGGCGCGCCGGTCAACACGGTGTTCACCGAGGTCGGCGACGGCAGCGCGCGCGTCGAGGCGCTGCTCTCCGACGAGGGCCTCTGGGCCCAGGCGAGCGACGACTGCCTGGCCTGGTTCGAGCGCAATCACTCCGCCACCGAGGTGCTGGCGCGCTACGCGCGGCTCTTCGACGAGCTCGCCGAAAAATGAACGCCGCTGCAAGAGCGATCGCCGCCCAGGGGCTTGCGCGGCGGGCATTCTCGTTGGGCGCGGTCAAGGCCTTCGACCAGGCGCTGCAGTTCCTGCTGCCGGTCGTGCTGGTGCGCTGCCTCGACACGCAAACCTTCGGCGAGTACCGCCTGCTGTGGCTCGCGGTGGGCACCGTCATGGCGCTCGCGCCGCTCAGCATGCCGGGCGGCCTGTACTACTTCATGCCGCGCTCCGACGCGCCGGCGCGCCGGCTCTACGTTCACCAGACGCTGCTCTTTCTCGCCTGCACCGGCCTCGCCTCGGCGTTCATCGTCAGCCCGCTCAACCCGTGGCTGCCGACGACGCTGCATCCGCTCGCGAAGTACGGGGCGCTGGTGCCGGCGTTCGTCGCGCTCTGGGTGAGCTCCTGCCTGCTCGACTTCCTGCCGACCATCGAGGAGCGCATTCCGCTGCAGGCGTTCGCCACCATCTCGGTAGCGCTCGCGCGCGCGGCGCTGGTCGCGGGCGGCGCCTGGCTCACCGGCGACATGAGCATCATCGTCTGGCTGCTGCTCGCCACCGTGCTGCTCAAGTTTGCGCTGCTGCTCGCCTACATCGGCCGCTTCCACGGCTGGGCGGCACCGTGGTTCAAGCGCAGCGTGTTCGCCGGCCAGTTTCGCTATACGGCGCCCTTCGGCCTCTCGAGCGCCTGCTACGTGCTGCGCTCGCAGGCCGACCAATGGGTGGCGGCGACGCTCTTCACCCTGCACAGCTTCGCCTCGTTCTCGATCGCCGCGATCCTCGGCCAGGTGGTCAACATCTTCCGCCAGTCGGTGGTCGAGGCCTTCATGCCGAGCATGAGCCGCCTCGAGGCCTCGGGCGACGCCCGCAGCATGATGGAGATGAACGCGCGCGCGAACGCCATGGTCGGCGCGCTGCTGCTGCCGCTGCTCGGCTTCGTGTTCGCGTTCGCCGAGGACCTCGTCAGCCTGGTCTACACCGCCTCGTACGTGAACGCGGCCGCGGTGATGCGCGTGTACATCGTCGGCCTCGCGGTGCTGGTGGTGGAGCTCTCCACCGTGATGCAGCTCCTGCGCCAGGGGCCGTATTCGCTGGCGATGAACATCGTCGTGCTCGTCCTCTCGGTGCCGCTCTCCTGGTACGGCGGCGTGCACCTCGGGCTTGCCGGCGCCGCCGCGGGCAGCGTCAGCGCGCTCTACATCGACCGCGCGATCGTGCTTCGCCGCATCGCCGCCATCACCGGCGTGCCGGTGCACGCGCAGCAGCACTGGTCCGCGCTCGCGCGCTGCCTCGTCTGGTCCGCGGCCGCCGCGCTCACCGCCTGGCTGTGCGTGCACGCGCTCTTCGCGCACGCGCCGCTCCTGGTGCGCCTCGCCGCCGGGGCCGTGGTGATCACGCTCATCTACGCACCGTTCAACCTGCGGCACCGGCCATGAGGCTCGCCCTGGTCACCGGGTCGCTCGTGCACGGCGGCGCCGAGCGCCAGGCGATCACGCTTGCGAACCGCCTCGCCGAGCGCGGCCACGAGTGCCACGCCATCTACGTCAAGAACGATCCGAGCCAGCTCGGCCGCCTGCGCCTGCCGCCCGAGGCCACCGTGCGCTGCCTGCATGCCCGGCGCTATTTCGATTTGCGCGCGGTGGCGCACCTGCATGCGGCTCTCGCGCGTCTCGCGCCGGACGTGGTGCTCGCCACCAATCCGTACGCGCTCATGTACGCGTCCCTTGCCAGCGCGGGCGCTCCGCTCGCCGTATCGCTGCACAGCACCTATATCCGCACGCTGAAGGAGCAGCTGCAGATGGCGGCCTACCGGCCGCTCTTCTGGTCGGCCGCCTGCGCCGTCTTCGTCTGCGAGCGCCAGCGCCGCCACTGGCTCGCGCGCGGGCTCTTCGGCCGGCGCAATTGCGTGATCTACAACGGCGTCGACCTCGCGCACTGGCAGCCCGTCAATGCCACCGCGCTGCGGCGCGCGCTCGGCTTCGCCGACACCGACTACGTCATCGGCCTTTCCGCGGTCTTGCGGCCGGAGAAGAACCCCACGCAGCTGATCGATGCGCTTGCCCGCCTGCGCGCCATGGGGCTGCCGGCGCGCGCGCTCTTCATCGGCGACGGCGAAGAGCGCGGCGCGGTGGAGGCGCGCGCGCGCGCGCTCGGCGTTGCCGACCGATTCGTCATCTCCGGCTTCCAGGAGGACGTGCGGCCGTTCGTCTCGGCCTGCGATGTCGTCGCGCTGACGAGCTTCACCGAGGCCTTTTCGCTCGCCGCGATCGAGGCCATGGCGCTCGGCCGCCCGGTGGTGCATCCCGCGGTGGGCGGCGCGGCCGAGATGATCCATTCGGGCCACGACGGCTGGCTATTTCCGGTAGGCGATACCGCTACGCTAGTTGACCGGCTTGCGGCGCTCGCCGATCCGCTGGTGCGCACCGGCATGGGCGAGAACGCGCGCGCGACCGTCGCGGCGCGCTTCTCGGAGCGCACGATGATCGAGCGCTACGAGCAGCTGCTCTCGGAGCTCGCGACACCCAGGAGCAAAAGTGCACAGCTACGAAACCGCGCTGCAGCGCATTAGAGGTGGGAGTAAAAGCGGCGGCCGCACCTGGCTCGTCACCGGCGCCGCCGGCTTCATCGGCTCGCATCTCGCCGAGCGCCTGCTCGCGCTCGGGCAGACGGTAGTCGGGCTCGACAACTTCGCCACCGGCAAGCGCGAAAACCTGCCGGCCGGCATCCGCTTCATCGAAGGCGACATCCGCTCGTTCGACGCGTGCGAGCGCGCCTGCGCCGGTGTCGACGTGGTGCTGCACCAGGCGGCGCTCGGCAGCGTACCGCGCTCGCTCGAGGACCCGATCGCGAGCAGCGCCGCCAATGTCGCCGGCTTTCTCAACATGCTGGTCGCCGCGCGCGACGCCGGCGTCGAGCGCTTCGTCTATGCGAGCTCCAGCGCGGTGTATGGCGATCACCCCATTCTGCCCAAGGTAGAGCCCATCACCGGCCGCGCCCTGTCGCCCTACGGCCTCACCAAGCAGGTGAACGAGCTCTACGCCGATGTGTTCGACGCCTGCTACGGCTACAAGGCGATCGGCCTGCGCTACTTCAACGTCTACGGCCCGCGCCAGGATCCGAACGGCGCGTATGCCTCGGTCATCCCGGCGTGGATCGGCGCGCTGCTGCGCGGACAGGTGCCCTACATCAACGGCGACGGCAGCGCAGCGCGCGACTTCTGCCATGTCGACAACGTCGTGCAGGCGAACCTGCTTGCCGCGACGGTCGAGGATCCGGCGGCGCTCGGCCAGGCCTACAACATCGCGCTCGGCGACCAGACCACGCTCCTCGAGCTCTACGCGCTGATCCGCGACGGCGTGGCGCGCCGCTTTCCCGAGGCACGCGCGGTCAATGCGGTGCATCGCGAGTCGCGCCGCGGCGACGTGCAGTTCTCGCGCGCGGACATCGGCAAGGCCGAGCGCCTGCTCGGCTATCACCCCGCCGTGCGGATCAGGGAGGGCCTCGCGCAGACGATCGCGTGGTACGCGGAAAATCTCGCGCCGGTGATGTCGGAAAAAAAGGTGGCGCATGCCTGAAGCAGCGGTACTCGAACGCACCTCCCCGCAAGCAGAAGCGCCGGCGACGCTGCCCACCGTGGCGGTGGTCGGCCTCGGCTATGTCGGGCTGCCGGTGGCGGTGGCGTTCGGCAGAGAGCGGCCGACCATCGGCTACGATCTCTCGAAGAAACGCATCGAGAACCTGCGCCACCACGTCGACGCCACCGGCGAGGTCGCCACCGCGGAGCTGCTCGAAGCGCGCCACCTGCGCGCGAGCGGCTATCCCGCGGATCTCGCGCAGGCCGACTTCATCATCGTCGCGGTGCCGACGCCGATCAATGCGGCGCGCCAGCCGGATTTGTCGCCGCTGGAATCGGCGAGCGAGACAGTAGGGCGCTACATGAAGCCGGGCGCGATCGTCGTCTACGAATCGACGGTGTACCCCGGCGCCACCGAAGAAGTGTGCGTGCCGATACTGGAGAAGGCGTCGGGCATGCGCTGGAAGCAGGACTTCCACGTCGGCTACTCGCCCGAGCGCATCAACCCCGGGGATCGCAGCCACACGTTTACCCACATATTGAAAGTCGTGTCGGGCGACGACGCCGAGACGCTGGAAAAGGTCGCGAGCCTTTACGCGTCGGTGGTGAAGGCCGGCGTCTATCGCGCCTCGTCGATCCGGGTGGCGGAGGCCGCCAAGGTGATCGAGAACACGCAGCGCGATCTCAACATCGCGTTCGTGAACGAGCTCGCGATCATCTTCGAGCGCATGGGCCTCGACACCAACGAGGTGCTGAAGGCAGCCGGCACCAAGTGGAACTTCCTGCCGTTCAAGCCGGGCCTGGTGGGCGGCCATTGCATCGGCGTCGATCCGTACTACCTCACGCACAAGGCGGAGCTGATGGGCTACCACCCGGAGGTGATCGTCGCCGGGCGGCGCATCAACGACGCCATGGGGCCGCACGTGGCGCGCAAGACCGTGCAGCAGATGATCCATGCCGGCCGCAACATCAAGGGCGCGCGCGTGAATGTGCTCGGGCTGACGTTCAAGGAGGACGTGCCAGACATCCGCAACTCGAAGGTGATCGACATCATCCGCGAGCTGCACGAGTTCGGCGTCGAGACCTACGTGCACGACCCGCAGGCGAGCGCCGACGACGCGCTGCACGAATACGGCGTGCGCCTGTGCGAATGGGACGCGCTGCCCGCCGCGGACGCGCTCATCCTGGCCGTGGCGCACCGGCGCTACCTGGAGCTGCCCAACGAGACGCTCATGCGCAAGGTGGTGCGCCAGGGCTGCATCATCGACGTCAAAGCGGTGCTCGATGCGCAGGCGCTGCGCAAGGAAGGGTTGCGGGTGTGGCGGCTCTAGCCATGGAGAAGGAGCTCGCGCTCGCGGCGAGCCCGCAGAGAAAGAAGCTGCGCGTCGGCGTGTTCGCCGATGCGCCGCTGCAGCCGCGCTGGGTGGTGGAGGCGCTCGCCAAGCTGGCAGCCGCGGACTTCGCCGAGGTGCGGCTGATCGAAGCGGGCCGCGGCGCGCCGGGCGCCGCGCCGCTCGCCTGGCGGCTGTACGACGCGCTCGACCGGCGCATGTTCGGCGCCGCGCCGACCGACCCGGTGCTGCTCGCCGACCAGCTCGCGCCGGGCACGCCGGACGCGCCGCTCGACATCGCTTTCGCGCTCGGCGCGGTGGACGACGCAAGGCTGGAAGGCCGGGCGCGCTACGGCATCTGGCGCTTTTGCTTCGGCGCCGACGGCGCGCTCGGCGAGTCGCTCGCCGGGCTGCCGGAGGTCGCCAGCGACGAGCCGCTCAGCGCTTCCGGCCTCAAGGTGCGCCTCGCGGCCAACCGGCCGGCGCGGCTCGCGTATCAGTCGTGGTCGCGTACCTATCCGTTCTCCGTCGCGCGCAACAGCGATCAGCTGCTGCGCAAGACCGCGGAGTTCGCCTATCGCGCGGTGCGCGAGCTGCATCGCACCGGGGACGGCTGGCTCGGCCGGCTGCGCGAGATGCGCGAGCGTGCCTCGCCGCCGCGCGCGCCCGGTATCGCCGATGTCACGCGCATCATGGCGCGGCTCGCGCGACGCGGGCTCGAGCGGGCGTTCAACATAGAACAGTGGTTCCTTGCCTACCGCTTCGGCGGCCGCATGCAGGCGAGCCTCGAGGGCTTCACGCGCATCATGCCGCCGAAGGACCGCGACTGGGCCGACCCGTTCGTGGTGGAGAAGAGCGGGCGCTACTACATCTTCTTCGAGGAGCTGATCTACGCCGAAGGCAAGGCGCACATCGCCATGCTGGAGCTCGACCGCGCCGGGCAGGTGTCGGCGCCGCAGCGCGTCCTCGAAGCAGATTACCACCTCTCGTATCCCTACATCTTCGAGCACGACGGCCAGCTCTGGATGCTGCCGGAAAGCGCGCGCCACCGCTGCGTGGAGCTCTACCGCTGCGTCGACTTTCCGCTGCAGTGGAAGCGCGAGCGCGTGCTGCTCGAGGAGGTGCGGCTGGTCGATGCCACACTGCATCGCGCCGGCGAGCGCTGGTGGATGTTCGCCAACTCCGCCGCCGGCGGCTCGCGCATGTTCGACGACGAGCTGCACCTCTTCTACGCCGATCGCCTGATGGGCGAGTGGCGGCCGCATCCGAAAAATCCGGTCAAGTCGGACGCCCGCTCATCGCGTCCCGCGGGGACGCTTTTTACGCGTAACGGCGTGCTGTACCGCCCGGCGCAAGTCTGTGTGCCGCGCTACGGCGCGGGCCTCGCCATCCACCGCGTGCTGAAGCTCACGCCGGAGGAGTATTCCGAGCGCCAGGTCGAGCGCCTGCTGCCCGGCGCCGAAAGCGGCCTCTTCGGCCTGCACACCATGAACCGGGCGGGCGATCTCATCGTGGTGGACGCGTTCGCACGCCGGCGGCGAATCTAGCCCATGACTACACACCTCTATTCCCGCATTGCGATGCTTGGCGCAGCGCCCGAGACCCAGGGCAGCGTCGCCGCCGCGGTCGACGCGTATCGCACGCACGGTCTCTTCAGCCGCTGGCCGATCACCTACATCGCCACGCACGGCGAGGGCACGCTCGGCCACAAGGTAACGATCGCCGGCAGAGCGGCGCGCGAATTTGCCGCCCTCCTGGCCGAGCACCGGCGCGTCGCGGTGCATGTCCACGTTTCGCCGGGCGCCGGGTTCTGGCGCGAGGCGGCGTTCATCGGCGCTGCGTTCGCGGCGGGCTGCCCGGTCGCGCTGCAGCTCCACGGCTCGGGCTACGACGCCGGCAGCCGCTGGTTCCTCGAGCGCGCGGCGATCGT
>DASSLQ010000266.1:0-24396 GCA_035689325.1 Burkholderiales bacterium
ATTGGCGGCGCGCAGGTTCTGCTCGGCCTGCAGCACGTCGGGGCGGCGCTCGAGCAGGCTCGCCGGCAGCCCGGGCGGAATGGCGGGGTCGGCGAGCTCCTCGATCGGCTTGCCGCGCGGGATGTCGCCCGGATTGCGGCCGACGAGCACCGAGAGCAGGTTCTCCTGCTGCGCGACCTGGCGCTCGAGGGCCGGCACGGCCGCCTGTGCCTGGCGGTACTGCGACTCGACCTGCGAGCGCTCGAGCTCCGACACCGTGCCGCCCTTGTGGCGGGCTTCGAATAGCTGCAGCGAGCCCTGGTAGTTGCGCTCGGTAGCGCGCGCGATCTCGAGCTGGCGGTCGAGCGCGCGCAGCGTGATGTACGCGGTCGCGGTGGCCGAGACGACCGAGAGCACGACGCCGCGGCGTCCCTGCTCGCTTGCGTACACCTGCGCCTGCACGCTTTCCGCCTGGCGCCGCACGCGGCCGAAGAGATCGATCTGCCAGGTCGCGCCGAGCGCCGCTTCGTAGAGCGAGTAGTTGCGGTCCAGGCCCGGCGGTACCGGCGTCGGCCCGTTCTCGCTCGCGCGGTTGCGGCTCGCGTTGCCGCTGTAGCTGAACTGCGGATAGAACTGGGCGCGCGTCGTGCGCAGCGCGCCGAGAAACTGCTCGACGCGCGCCGCGGCCTGCACGAGGTCGCGGTTCTGCCGCAGCGCGTCCTCGACCAAGGTGTCGAGCACAGGATCGCCGAACGCCTGCCACCAGCGCGCGTTCGCGAGCTCGGCCGCCTGCGCGTACTCGATGCGCCAGGCGGGCGGCGTGTCGACCTTCGGCTGTTGCCAGTCGGGCCCGACAGCGCAGCCGCCGAGCAGCGCCGCTGCGAGCGCGACGCGACAACGCACGTCAGTCACCTTCGCGCTTGGCGTGCGCGCCGGCGGCCACAGCCGCACCCGCCCGCGCCTTGCTTCCGCCAATGGATTCCAGTATCCAGAAGAACAGCGGCACGAAGAACACCGCCACCAGCGTCGAGGCGAGCATGCCGCCGATCACGCCGGTGCCGATCGCGCGCAGGCTGTTGGCGCCCGGGCCGGTGGCGATGGCGAGCGGCACGCAGCCGAGCACGAAGGCGAACGAGGTCATGACGATCGCGCGCAGCCGCAGGCCGGCGGCCTCGATCGCCGCCTCGCGCGGCGCCATGCCCTTGCGCACGCGCTCGATGGCGAACTCCGATATCAGGATGGCGTTCTTGGCCGAGAGGCCGACCAGGGTCACGAGGCCCACCTGGAAGTACACGTCGTTCTCCAGGCCGAGCAGCCAGGTGAGAAGCAGCGCGCCGAACACCGCGAAAGGCACCGAGAGCACGACGCCCACCGGCAGCGTCCACTTCTCGAACTGCGCCGCGAGCAGCAGGAAGACGATGATCAGGCCGAAGATGAACGCCGCGGACGACGTGCTGCCCGACTGGCGCTCCTGCAGCGCCTGGCCGGCCCAGGCGTAGGAGAAGTCTGACGGCAGCGCTTCGCGCGCGAGCGATTCCATGGCGAGGAGCGCCTCGCCGGAGCTGTGGCCCGGCGACTGGCTGCCGGTGATCTTGGCCGCCGGAAAGCCATTGAAGCGCGTGACGATCTTAGGCGAGGCGACGTAGCGCACGGTGATCAGCGCCGAGAGCGGCACGTTGGTGCCGCTCTTCGAGCGCAGGTACACCTTGTCGAAGTCCTCGGGCTTGCTCCGATAGCTGGCGTCAGCCTGCAGGATCACCCACCACACGCGGCTGAACTGCGAGAACTGGCCGGCGATCTGCGAGCCGAAGAACGCCTGCATGGTCTGGAAGACATCGGACACCGGCACACCGAGCACCTCGGCCTTGTTGCGGTCGAGGTCGACGAAGAGCTGCTGGCTCGCCGCGCGGAAGGTGGTGGAGACGCCCGCGAGCTCGGGTCGCTGGCGCGCTTTCTCGATGAAGCCCTGCACCGCCTGGCCGGTGGCGCGCGGATCGCCGGTGCCGCGGTTCTGCGCGTAGAACTCGAAGCCGCCGGTAGTGCCGAGGCCGGGGATCGACGGCGGATTCACGGCGAAGATGAAGCCGCCGTTGATCGCGGCGAACTGGGCGTTCAGCCGCTTGAGCGTGTCGAAGGAGAGCAGCGCCTTGTCCTTGCGCTCCTCGAAGGGCTTGAGCGACACGAACATCACTGCGCCGCTGTTCGAGAACTGGTCGTCGATCAGGTCGTAGCCGTCGACCACCGCCGCGTCCTGCACCGCGGGGTCGGAGCCGACGATCTTTTCCGCCTGGCGGGTCAGGCGTTCGACCACCGTGAGACTCGCCGAGTCGGGCGCGCGCACGATGACGTAGAAATAGCCCTGGTCCTCCTCCGGCACGAACGAGGACGGCAGAATCCTGAACATCAGCCACACGCCGGCGATCACGGCGGCGAAGACGCCCAGCGCGATCGGCCAGGCGCTGATCAGGCGCCCGACGCCGCCGAGGAATCCCCGGCGCAGGCGCTCGAAGGCGGCCTCGAAGGCGCGGAAGAAGCGGTTCTTCTCGCCGTGGTGCGCCTTGATGATGATCGCCGCGAGCGCCGGCGAGAGCGTGAGCGCCATGATGCCGGAGATCACCATCGAGATGGCGATGGTGATGGCGAACTGCTTGTAGAGCGTGCCGGTGACGCCGCCGAGAAACGCCACCGGCAGGAATACCGCGAGCAGCACCAGCACGATGGAAATCAGCGCGCCGGCGATCTCCGTCATGGCGCGCTTCGCCGCCTCGAGCGCGGAGATCTTGTGCGTGGCGATGTTCGCTTCGACCGTTTCGACCACCACGATGGCGTCGTCGACCACCAGGCCGATGGCGAGGATCATGCCGAACATCGTCAGCATGTTGATCGAGAAGCCCAGCAGATGCATGCCGACGAACGTGCCGACGATCGACACCGGCACCGCGAGGATCGGAATCACGGTCGCGCGCAGCGACTGCAGGAAGACGAACACCACCAGCACGACGAGCACCACCGCCTCGAAGAACGTGTGCACCACCTTGTCCATCGAGTACAGGGTGAAGAGGCTGGTGTCGAGCACGATCCTGTAGTCGAGGCCGGTCGGGAAGCGCGCCTTCAGCTCCTCCATGCGCGCGCGCACCGCTTTCGCCGTGTCCACCGCATTGGCGCCCGGCTGCTGGTACACGGCGATGGTCGTCGCCAGCTTGCCATTCAGGCGGCTCGCGATCGAATAGTCGCGCTTCGCCATCTCGACGCGGCCGATGTCGCGCACGCGCACGATCGCGGTGCCCTCTTTCGCCGTGCGAACGATGATGTCCTCGAACTGCTCGGGCCGGGTGAGCAGGCCCTGGGCGGTGACGACGAACTGCTGCTCGATGCCCGGCCCGGCAGGCTGCGCGCCGATCTGGCCGATGCCGAAGGTCTGGTTCTGGCTCTGGATGGCATTCGCCACGTCCTGCACCGAGATGCCGAGCTGCGCCATGCGATCGGGCTGCAGCCAGATGCGCATGGCGATGTCGGGGAGGCCGAGCACCATCGAGCGGTTGGCGCCGCGCACGCGCTTGAGCTCCTCCAGCACGTAGAGGTTGGAGTAGTTGTTGATGTAGGTGGAGTCGTAGCGCCCGTCGGGTGAAAAGACCGAGATCACCATCATCAGGCTCGAGGACTGCTTCTCGACCGTGATGCCCTGCTGCGATACCACCTGCGGCACGAGCGGCAGCGCCTGGCTCACGCGGTTCTGCACGTTGACCTGGTTGATGTCGGGATTCGAGCCCGGCTTGAAGACGACGCTGATGGTCAGGTTGCCGGTGGAGGAGCTGGTCGAGGAGAAGTACAGCAGGTTGTCGACGCCGTTGATCTGCGCCTCGAGCGGCGCTGCCACCGTGTTGGCGATCACCTCCGCCGTGGCGCCCGGATAGCGCGCGGTCACGTTGACCTGCGGCGGCGCCATCTCGGGATACTGCTCGATCGGCGAGACGCTCATCGAGACCGCGCCGGCCAGCACGATCAGAATCGAGATGACCGACGACAGGATCGGCCGGTCAATGAAGAAATGCGTGAACATCTACGGCTTGTCCACCGTCTTCGCGGCCGCGCCCGGCTCCACCAGCTTTACCGGCTTGCCGGGCACCACGCGCAGCGCGCCCTCCACCACGACGCGATCGCCGCCCTGCAGGCCGCTCATGATCACGATGTCCTTGTCGCCCTGGTAGTCGCCGACCAGGACCGGACGGATCTCGGCCACGCCGTCCTTGTTCACCACATAGACGAGGTGGCCGTTGGAGCCCTGCTGCACGGCGAGCTGCGGCACGACGATCGCGTTCGGCCGCGTGGCGCCGGAAAGACGCGCCGTGACGAACATGCCGGGCCTGAGCTCCCGCTTCGGATTGGGCAGCTGCGCGCGCACCAGGAATGTTCCGGTTTCCTGGCTGAACGAGGGATCGGCGAAGTTGATCCTGCCCTTTTGCGGATAGACGGCGCCATCGGAGAGGATCACCTCCACCTCGAAGTCCTGCTTGGGCGGGGGCAGCACCTGCCCCTTGTCCACCAGGGTCTTCATCTTCGCCGTCTGGTTCTGCGACACGCTGAAGTTCACCCAGATCGGGTCGAGCGCCGCGACATAGGTGAGCTTGGCGTTCTCGGACATCGCGTTGATGTATGCGCCCTGGCGCTGCGACGAGCGGCTGGCGAGCCCGAGCACCGGCGCGCGGATCACCGTGTAGCCGAGGTTGAGCTCGGCCTCGCGCAGCTTGGCGCCGGCCGCAAACACCGCGGCGTTCGCCGAGTCGTATTCGCCCTGCGCGCGGTCGAGGTCGGCGCGCGACACCGCGTCCTGCGCGGCGAGGGGCTTTACGCGCTCGAGGTTCGCCTTGGCGGTGGCGAAGCGCGCCTGCTGCGCGAGCAGCTCGCCTTTCGCCGAATCGCGCTGCGCGAGGAACGGTTTCTGGTCGAGCTGGAAGAGAACCTGCCCTTCCTTCACCAGCTCGCCTTCGCGGTAGGCGATGCGGTCGAGATAGCCCGAGACCCGCGCGACGATGTCGACCTGCCGCGAGCTCTCGGTCTGGGCGACGAAGCTCATGACGTACGGGATGGTCTGCGGCGTGACGGCGACGACCGTCACCTGCGGCGCTTGCCCCTGCGGCGCCTGCGCCTCCTTGGAGCAGCCGGCCGCAACCGAAACGGCGAGAAGCACGGTCGCTGCGCGCATGCGGAGACCCATCGTGCTACGCCCTCGGCAGGGTTGCCATGGGACCAAGGTCCAATGCCTCGGAGAGCGCGCCGCAGCTACCGTAGCGCCGATGCCACGCGCCCTGCGCATCCTGGCCGCCACCCTGGCGGCGCTTTCAGCCGCTGCGCGCGCGGACGACATCATCCAGCCCGGCGAAGAAAGGTTCACCGTCATGCTGGGCGCCTTCCTGCCGGCATTCCGCTCGAAGGTGCAGGTGGACGGCGAGCAGAGCGGCACCGGCGATCGCGTCGACCTCGGCAACGACCTCGGCGTCGACCAGAACACCTCCGGCGGCTGGTTCGGCGTGGAATGGCGTTTTGCGCCGCGCCATCGCCTGGGCTTCACCTACAGCCGCTTCACGCTGCGCGGCGAGCGCGTCATCGACCGCGACCTGCATATCGACGACAAGGTCTTCCCGATCGGCGCCGACCTGCAGTCACAGTTGCGCCTCGAGATCCTGCCCATCACCTACTCCTACTCGTTCCTCAAGCGCGAGAACGATGAGGTCGCGGCAACCCTCGGCCTGCACTGGAGCCGGCTGAGCTTCCACGTGGAGGGATCCGCATCATTGGGCGCGCGCAGCGGCTCGAACGACGCAACCGCCAACGTCAACGTGCCGCTGCCACTCTTCGGTCTGCGCTACGACCACCGCTTCTCCGAGCGCTGGTCGGCAGGCGCTTCCGCTGCCGCGTTCGCACTGGAGTTCGGCGAGAGCACGTGGGAGTTCAAAGGCAGCCTCGTGAGCGCGCGGCTGCACGGCGAATACCGCTTCTCGCGCAACTTCGCCGCGGGCGCGGCGCTCGACGCCTTCAGGGTAAACGCGGACACAAAGAAGCACGACTGGACCGGCGGCTTCGACTACGGCTACTGGGGACCGCAGATCTATCTGATCGCGCGCCTCTAGCAAGCCATGGGACCAAGGTCCAATGCCCCGGCGAGAGCGCCGCGGCTACCGTAGCGGCGATGAGCAAAGGCTGGCTCGCACTCGGTTTCTGGCTCCTCGCGTGCGGCTGCTTCGCGCAATCGCCGACCCTCGACAGGATCCGCAAGAGCGGAACCATCACGCTCGGCTACGTCGACGGTGCGCTGCCCTTCTCGTTCGTGCGCGAGGTGAAGCCGGAGGGCTACTCGGTCGAGCTCTGCGAGCGCATCGCGGGCGAGCTGCGCCGCACGCTCAAGCTCGAGAAGCTCGAGACGCGCTGGGTGGCGCTCACGATCCAGAACCGGCTCGAGGCGGTGCGCAAGGGCCAGGTGGACCTCGAATGCAGCACGACGAGCCAAACCCTCGCGCGCCGGGCGCTGGTCGATTTCAGCCTGCTCACCTTCGTCGACGGCGCCACCGTGCTGGTGCGCGCCGGGGACAACCTGCGCCGGCTAGGCGATTTCGGCGGCAAACGCATCGCGGTGATCTCCGGCACGACGACCGAGCGCGCCTTCGCCGAGACACTGCAGAGAATGCGCGTGGATGCGCAGCTCGTCGCGGTGACGACGCGCGCCGAAGGGCTCGCGCAGCTGGACAAGGGCGCGGTAGACGGTTTCGCTTCCGATCGCATCACGCTTGTGGGGCTGGCGGCGATCAGCGGCAATGCTCCGGCGTACCGGCTGCTCGAAGAAATCTACACGGTAGAGCCGTATGCCCTGGCACTGCGGCGCGGCGACTCCGACTTCCGCCTCGCCGTCGACCGTGCGCTCGCGGGCCTCTACCGCGAGGGCGGCATCAGCGAGATCTACGCCAAGTGGTTCGGCTCGCTCGGGCCGCCGTCGCGCCTGCTCGACGCACTGTACCTGCTCCAGGGCTACGCCGAGTAGCTACATTCCCGGCGCCGCCGGCTTCTTGGCGAGGCCCTGCTGGAAGCCTTCCTTGTACGCCTGCGCATTGAAGAGATCGCCGCAGATGTATTCATAGCGGTCGGCCATGAGCCGCGTGCCGCCAACACCGTCGCGCAGTCCGACCTCTTTCCAGTCCGCGCGCTGGCAGCGATCCTGGCGCGACGCGTCGATCTTCTGGTTCATGCTTTCGCAACCCGAAACGAACGCCGCGCAGGCGGCGACAGCAAGCAACACTCGCATCTGGCCTCCTTTGGTCATGGCGCGCGCAGTATCCGGCAGCGCGGCGGCCGCCGGTATTGGACCTTGGGCCCGGTTCCGAGCCGGAATATTGCGGCGAACGAGGTGTAGGTGTGCGCCTAGAACTGGAAGAGCGCGCTCACCGAGAACATCTGCACCCGATCGACATCCTTGATCTGGTAGCGCTCGTATTCGGCGCGCACGCCGATCTTCCATATCCTGAAGCCGGCGCCGACCCCGTAGAAGCCGCTCGAGCCCGAGCGGCTGCTGGTCGTTGCGCCCACGCTTGATTCCGTCTTCGCCTCGATGACGCCGCCCTTGCCGTACAGGTCGATCGGCCCGAGCGGGAAGATCACGAGGCCTGCGGCATAGGCGCCGTGGAGCTTGAACTCGACATGCTGCGCGCCCAGGTCCTGCGAGGGCTTGCCGAAATCGACGTAGCCGCCCTCCGCCGCAAGGTCGACGATCGGCAGCAAGCCGAAGCGGTAGCCGATGAACGCCTTGTACGCGGCGTTGTCCGCATCGAACTCACCGGCGCTCGTGCTGTCCTTGACAGTCGCCTGGCCGATGCCGCCGCCAAGATAGAGTCCGCTTTCGGCGCGGGCATGGAAAGCAGCAGCGCCGCAGAACACCACCGCGGCCGCGAGCAGCACCGATTTGCGCTTCATCGCATCTCCCTTCGCATGATTTTCCCGGCCAGTCTGCTAGCGCGCGCCGCCGCGGGGAATTGGACCTTGGTCCCATGCGAAAAAAGACCCGGCTCGCCTTGAGAGAGGAGGATGAATGAAACAGCTCGCGAGCCGGGATGCCGGCACCTTACCGGCCGTTGGCGTTCGCCGAAATTGGACCTTGGTGCCGGCCCCTCATCGCCAGGCGCTGCCCGCCTGTATGTATATGGCGGTGTCTTCGGGTCCCTTGGCGATGTCGAGTCCTGCATATATGCCGAGTCGCCGGGCAACGAGATAGCGGAACCCCACGCCCCTGGCGGTCACGTTGCCGGCGTCGCCGAAATCGGTCTTCGAGCCCCACGCGCGCCCCACGCCGCCGAAGCCGATGAATGCCCAGCGCGGCGTGGCGTCCCAGCGCAGCTCGAACTCGGTCGCGGCGGTGCGCTGGTCCTGGTAGCGCGCCACCGGCACGCCGCGCAGCTCGATGAACGGCAGCTGGTAGAACGGCACATCGCCGCTCGAGCTGCGCCCATCGATGCGAGCGCCGACGATGAATTGCCTGCCGAGCGGCAGATAACCGAAGGCCTGGGCGCGGTAGGTCTGGTACTTGTTGTCGCTGCCCCAGTCGGGCGAATAGAACATCGCCTCGACCATGCCCTTCCAGCCTGCGCTCGCGGTGAAGAAGTTGTCGCGCGAGTCGTGCTCGAGCGAGCCGCCAAGGCCGGAACTCTTTACCGCGCGCGAGAGCGGCGGCAGCACCGGCTGCGGCCGCGACGAGTCGAAGGTCGCGTCGAGGTCGAGCCAGATCCAGCGCGCTGCGATCCAGTTGTTCGTCTCGCCGAGCCGCCGCATGGCCTGCTGCGACGAGATGACGCCGTCGATGTTGTACCCGATCTTGCGGTCGGCGGTGCCCGTCTGCCCGCCCACGCCGTAGAAATCGAGGTTGACGTCGGGCAAGCCGACGAAGCCGCGCCAGCGCCAGCGATCCTGATCGAACGTGACCAGGCCGCCGCCGCCGATCACCTTGGTGCCGTTCTCCGTGGCGGCCAGCGCGGCGAGGTAGATGTCGGGCGGCGTCAGCCGCTCGCCGGGCGCCACTTTCGCGGCACGCTCGCGGAACGACTCGCGGAAGAACACCAGCGCCGCGCCCGCGCCGTAGCCGACCGCGGGCTCGGTGATGACGATCGGCACCGGCAGGAAGCCTTTGCGGTCGAGCAGCCACTCCGAGGCGTCGAGCGCGCCGTCTTCCGGATCGCGGAACAGCGCCTTGTCGTCGGCGAGCGCCTGGCTGGCGACCGCCAGCGCCGCCGCGCAGCCCAGTCGCGCGAGCCGCTTCAGGCGGCGTGCTCGCCGCTGACAGAGGGCAGGCGCGTGGCGGCCGCGGCCACGGCGGTCTCGGCGCCCCCCGCGACCTGCACCGTGGGAAACGCGAACTTGATGCCGTTGGCGTCGAACGCCTTCTTGATCATGGCAAAGGCGCGGCGGCGGATCATGAACTGCTTGTCGCCCGGCTTGGTCATGATCTTCATGCGGATCTGGATGGCGAAGTCGCCGAACTCCTCGACCCCCTGCATCTTGAGCGGCTCGAGGATGTCCGACGCCAATTCCGGATCGGCGGCGAGCTCCTGGCCGATCTTCTTCACCAGCTTCCTCGCCTTCTCGAGATCGCTGTCGTAGGTGATACCGACCGTCAGCTTGGTGATCACCCAGTCGCGCGACACGTTCTGCACGCCGCGCAGCTCGCCGAACGGCACCACGTAGATCGGCCCGCGGTGGTGGCGCAGCTTCACCGAGCGCAGGCCGATCGACTCCACCGTGCCCTTGTAATTGCCGCTCTGGATGTACTCGCCGACGCGGAACGCGTCGTCCATGATGAGGAAAACGCCGGTGATGATGTCGCGCACCAGCGTCTGCGCGCCGAAGCCGATCGCGAGCCCGACGATGCCGGCGCCCGCAAGGAGCGGCGCGATGTTCACGCCGAGCGCCGACAGCACGAGCATCACCGTGATGACGATGAGCGCCGTGACCAGGAACACGCGTGCGAGCGGCAGCAGCGTGCGCAGCCGCTGGCTCGGCTCGACGCGCACGCCATTCACCTCGTGCGCCTCGAGGCGCCGGTCGATCACGATCTTGATGAACTGCCAGCCGAGCACCGCGACGGCAAACGCGGCCACCAAGTCGAAGCTGGCGCCGAGCAACGCTTGGCGCAGCTTCGCCTGCCATTCGAAGAGCTGGAAACCCCACAGCTCGCCCGCGGCAGTGAAGAGCATTACAGCGAGCAGCACGCGCATCGCCCAGCGCAACGGTTGACCGACGGCCTGGCGGCGCAGCGTGCTGTCGGCCGGCGCCTCGCCGACAATGTCTGCGATCGCCCGGCCAATCCAGTAGTCGAGCAACGGAAAGGCGAGCAGGATGCCGAGCGACGCTGCCGCGGCGCCGGCGGGGCTTGGCCGCCCGTCGAGCAGCGCGCCGGCCCACAGCAGCGACACGACCAGCACATACGCGACTCCCAGCATCCGCCAAAAGAAGCGCAGCATGCGAGCGCGGAGCATCATCGCGATCAGCGTGATACCTGTGAGCGAGCCGGCGATCAGCGTCAGGATCACGCCGGACTCGCCGGACATTCCCGCACGGATGAAGAGCTGCGCGCTGAGCGAGCCGAAGATCGTCACGGCGCCGATCGCCAGCAGCCAGCGATAGAGGAAGCGCGCGTCGTCATCGATGAGCGGCACCGGCCGCAGCGCACGCCAATGCGGCGCGAGCACCAGCCGCAGCAGTACGGCCGCGCCCGCGATCAAGATCGCGGCGCTGACATAGACCGCCACGAGCATGCGGCTGCTCGTTTGCGCCGTTGTGAACGCATGTGCCAGGACAAGCACGACCAAGCTGAAGCCGGCAAAGGACACCAGGTCGAGCGCGAAACGCAAGGCCGCGGCGGCAAATCGCGCCGCCGCGCCGGCGTCGGCGGCGAGCGCCGGCTCGAGGCCGTGCCGGCGCAACGGCCGCCGCAGTGCGCGCGATGCGCCGACGCCGGCGAGCAGCGCCACCGCGAGCACGGCAAGCGCGCCTGCGGCGCCGCCCGGGCCGCCGAACACGCGCGCCGCCGCCGGCGAGATCGCGCCGGGAAAATCTGCCAGACCTTGCGCGAGCACGGTGCTGCTGCGGCCGGCATCGACCTGCGTGGCTTCCAGCTTCTCCACCACGTCCATGATCAAGGGGCCCAAGCCAACCGCGGCCTCTGGCGGTGGCGTGGCGCGGGCCTGGGCCTTCGTGTGCAGCTCTCGGGCGAGCAGCGCACGCGCCTGCGCGTCGGTCAGCTTGGCGAGGAATGCGTCCGCCTGCGCCGGCGTCAGCGTCTCGGGGACTTCGGGCAGCGTCGCGGCGCCGGATTTCTTGTCGGCGGCAACTGCCGCCGCGCCGAGCAGGCACGCCAGCAGCCACGCGCAAAGGCGCAGGACGAGTGCCTGCCTCATGCCGAGCACGTTAGTCAAAGGCCGCAGTAGGTGGTATTGGACCTTGGTCCCACGCTAGCGCGCGGGCGCGAGCTCGTAGATGCCGCCGTCGGCCATCAAGGAAAGGTAGAGACGGCTGTCGCGAATCACGTATGAACGGATGTACGGCAGCTGCCTGACGATCTGGTCGTGCAGCGAGCCCGGCGGGCACATGGCGCGCGTGAGCGCCATCGGCCCGAGCTCCAGTCGGCCTCTCTCCGGTGATTTCCAGCCGCCGCTCCCGCGGTTGCAGTCGATGCGCGCGCTCAGACGCCCGTCGGCGCCGAAGCTCAGCGTGTACTTCGTTGGATCGTCCGGCGTGAGCACGGTACCGTCGCCGCCTCGAAAGCTCACGAGCTGCCACGAGGTGCCGCCGAGCGTTTGCTGCGCGCTGAGCTGCGCGCAGCCGGCGGCGAGCAGCGCGGCGATGGCGAGCCTCACCGGCCTACAGCCTTTCCTGCAGGAACTGCAGCACCAGCACCTCGTCGCGGCGCAGCGTGGCGTGATGCGCGCGCCGGGTGCGCCGCGCGGGCGCCGGCTCGGGAACCGTCTCGCCCATGCGATAGGCCTGCAGGAGACCAGGATGCACATAGTATTTGCGGCACACCGCGCGCGTGTTGCCGAGGCGCTCGGCCACGGCGTCGATCGCTCCGATGATGTTGCGATTCGCCTCGTTCTGGCTCGCAGGCGGACCGAGATGGCGCAGCTCCACCGCCGCGAGCATGGTGCCGCCCCAGGTGCGAAAGTCCTTGGCGCTCACGTCGCGCCCGGAGATGCTGCGCAGGTACTCGTTGACGTCGTCCGACGAGATGAGGTGGCGCTTGCGCTTGCGATCGACGTACTGGAAGAGCTCCTGCCCGGGCAGCTCGCGGCAGCGCTGGATGATGCGCGCGAGGCGCGGATCGGTTATGGCGATGGTGTGCTCGACGCCGCTCTTGCCGCGGAAGCTGAAGCGCAGCACCGCGCCGTCGATCTGCAGGTGCCGGCGGCGCAGCGTGGTCAGGCCGTAGGAGCGGTTCTCGCGCACGTACTCGTCGTTGCCGACGCGGATCAGCGTGCGATCGAGCAGGCTCACCACCGTGGCGAGAATCTGCCGCCGCCCGAGATCCTTCGACCGCAGGTCGCGCTCGAGGCGCTCGCGCAGCCGCGGCAGCACCTCGCTGAATTCCAGCATGCGGTGGAACTTCGAGCGGTCGCGCGCCTCGCGATAGTCGGGGTGATAGCGGTACTGCTTGCGGCCCGCCGCATCGGACCCGGTCGCCTGGATGTGGCCATCGGGATCGGGGCAGATCCAGACATCGGTCCACGCCGGCGGGATGGCGAGGCGGTTCAACCGCCTGCGGGTAGCCGTGTCCTCGATGCGCTTGCCATCGGGCGCGTAGTACGCCCAGCCGGTGCCGGCGCGCTTTCTGCGGATGCCGCGCATGCTGCCGGTGACGTAACGCAGGCCCGCATGGTGCGCGCTTTCGCGATACGCGGGGTCGGTGCGTCTCATTGCCCTTTAACGCGGGTTCTTGTGTTCCCCTAGGGCAATGATACTCCGCGCTGCATTTCCTCCTTTGTGGCGGAGCGCACGGTAAGGATTACAACGGAGAAGCGCAGCGCCATGCCGGCGAGCGGATGGTTCGCGTCGAGCACCACGCTGTCGCCGCCGATTTCGGTGACGGTATACAGGCGGCTGTCTTCCTCGATCTGCATGCCGACGGTGATGCCTTCGCCGTAGCGCCCGAGCGGCTCGACGCGCAGGAGCTGCGGATCGTAGTCGCCGAACGCCTGCTCCGGCTCGAGCTGCAGGCGCACCGACTCGCCCGCGCCCTTGCCTTCGAGCGCCTGCTCGAGCGCGGGCAGCATCTCGCCGTAGCCGCCGTGCAGGTAGCTGAGCTCGGCGGGCGGGGAAATCTCCGCGCCTTGCGCATCGGCGAGGCCCATGCGCACGCCGACCACGGTGTCGCGCGCTACGACCGTAGCCGCTTGATGAGGTCGAAGACTTCGGCGGCGTGGCCGCGCGGGTTGACGCCGTAGGCGACGTGGCGGATCACGCCTTTCTTGTCCACGATGAACGTGGACCTCACCAGGCACTCGCGACGTCCGGCGCCCTCGACGTCTTTCTCCTGGAAAACCCCGTATTTGCGGCACACCTCGCCCTCGGTGTCCGAGAGCAGCGAAATGGTGACGCCGTGGCGGTCGCGGAAGTCGGCGTGCGTCAGGCAGTCGTCGGGCGAGACGCCGAGCACCACGCAATCGTGCTTGCCGAACTGGTCCTGGTGGTCGGAGAAATCGGTCGTCACCAATGTGCAGCCGGGCGTGCCGTCGCGCGGATAGAAGTACAGCACCACGTGCTTCTTGCCCTTGAACGCCGCGAGCGCCACCGTCTGCATGTCGGCGTCGGGAAGCTCGAACGGCGGAGCAGGTTGTCCCGGTTGCAACATCGCGACCGATTCTATTCCAAAAATTTTTTTAAATTGCAACAGCCGCTCCCGGCGGCGCGAGAACTCGGTGTAGCACGCTCGCTACATATAATCGCGCGCGTGCAACTTCGTTTGCTCGGCGGCTTGACGGCGCGCGAATTCCTGCGCCGCCACTGGCAAAAGCGCCCGCTTTACGTGCGCGGCGCGCTATCGCAGTTCCGCGATACGCTCGACGCCGCCGATTTGATGGCGCTTGCCCGCCGCGACGACGTCGAGTCGCGCATCGTCGTGCGCCGCGGCCGCCGGCGCGAGACGATCCACGGCCCGTTCGCGCGCCTGCGCGCGCAACGGCGCGACTGGACATTGCTCGTGAGCGGAGTGAACCTTCACCATGCTGGAGCGGACGCGCTGCTGCGGCGCTTTTCCTTCGTGCCGCAGGCACGGCTCGACGACGTCATGGTGAGCTATGCCACCCCGGGCGGCGGCGTCGGACCGCATGTCGATTCGTACGACGTGTTCCTCATACAGGGAAGCGGCCGCCGGCGCTGGCGCATCGGCGGCGGCCGTACGTTCATCGCGCATCCCGGCGACCTCGTCTATTTGCCGCCCGGCGTGCGCCACGACGGCGTCGCGCTCGAGCCCTGCTTCACCTACTCGGTCGGCTTTCGCGCGCCGCGCGGCGCCGAGCTCGGCGCGGCGTTCCTCGACTGGCTGCACGAGCGCGGGCTGCCCGATGCGCGCTATCAAGACCCGGGCCTCTCGCCCGCCCGGCGCGCTGCGCGCATACCCGCCGAGATGGTCGCCTTTGCCGCGCGCGTGCTCGGGCGCATCCGCTGGACGCGCGCGGATGTCGCCTCGTTCCTCGGCGAGTACTTGAGCGTGCCCAAGCCGCACGTCGTCTTCCACGCCGGACGCGCCCGGCGCGGCGGCACCGTGCGGCTCGATTCGAAGAGCCAGCTCCTCTACCGCGGCGCGCACTTTTTCATGAACGGCGACCCGCTCGCGGTGCCGCGCCGCAGCGTGGCGGCGCTGCAGCGCTTCGCGGATGCGCGCGAGGCGAGCAGCAGTGCGCTTGCCCGCGCGGGCCTCGGGCGACTAATCTCCGAGTGGCAGCGGCGCGGCTATGTCCGCGTGGAGGTGCGCTAGATGGATGAAGCGACGTACGAGCGGTTCGACAGTGCCGAAGGCTTCCAGGCCGCGGTCGAGCGGCTGCTCGGCCAGCCCGGGCGCGAGCTGCGCGTATTCGATCCGGATGGCGCCGCGCTGCGCCTGAACGACTCTTCGCGCGTCGGCACGCTCGAGCGCTTCCTCGCCGCGAGCCGCACGCGGCGGCTCTACCTCGTGCTGCACGACACCGATCACCTGACGCGCCACTGCCCGCGCATGCTCGGCCTGCTCGCGCGCTATTCGCACGCGATCCAGATCAATCGCACGCAGGAGCACATCCGCGAGATCCAGGATGCGTTCCTGGTGCTCGACTCGCAGCACTACGTGCGCCGCCCGGTGGCGAGCTTCTACCGCGGCGCGATCGGCCTGGGCGACGAAACCGAGGCGCTCGCCATGCGCCAGCGCTTCATGGAGATCTGGGACGCGTCCTTCCCGGGCGTCTCCGCGACCACCGCCGGCCTGTAATTCGGGGACGGAGCCCGAACTCTCGCGCTCAGAACTCGAAGTCGGCCGACAGCAGATCGACATCAGCCGATTCGCTTGCCGGGGCCGGACCTGGCTTCTTGTGCTCAAGGCTGCGGCCCGTATCGGTCTGCAGCTTCGCTTTGAGCGCATCGTCCACGAGCGCCAGGCCGCCATTCGTAGCATCGCGAATCGCTGTTAGGAAACCCGGCTCATCGGCAACTTCGAGCATCTGCTGGTACGCAGGCCGCCGCGTGTTCTCATCGTTAGCGAGCGCGAGATATTCGAGATGCGGCGTGAGCAGTCGGTTGAACGCGCCTCCAGCGTTGCCCTGATAGCTCGACCAGCGATAAGCCGCAGCAGACGCAACCATGCCGGCCCTCACTGGATTGCGCTCGATGTAGCGGTAGCAAGCCAGTACGTAATTCGCCGAGTCGACCAGGCACGATCGGTAGCGGCCTTCCCACAGACCGCCCGTGCGGTCGTAGCGACGATTGAAATACTGCGCATAGCGCTGTCCCAGGTTGCGCATCAGCGTTGCGTAGGCGAGTTCGGTTCCCGGGGTGAGCAACATGTGGACGTGATTCGTCATCAGGCAATACGCGTGCAGCGCTATCGCCCTATTGCGCAAAAGTTCGGCCAAGGTCGCGAGATAAACCGTGCGATCGGTGTCGTCCCTGAAGCAGGCGGAACGGTTATGCCCGCGCTGGATGACGTGATGGGCGATATCTGGAACGATGAAGCGCGCTTGGCGCGGCATACCGCCAAACAACGGCCGCTGTCTCGCCCGGTTGACGAGATTTGGGCTCCGTCCCCGAATTAGTTCGGGCTCCGTCCCCGAATTAGGCTTCGCGCCAGTCGAAGCCGTCGTCCTGGCTCGCGATGCCGATCCATTCTTCTGAACAACCCAAAGCCTGCGCCAAGATCGACCTGACAATTTGAGGCGTGTTGTTCTGCTGCGAGAGGTGCGCGCCGATGAGGTGCTTGAGGCGCGAGCGATCGAGCGCGCCGAGCAGCCGCGCGGCGTCGCGGTTGTCGAGGTGACCGAACGGACCGCCGATGCGTTCCTTCAGCCAGCGCGGATAGGCGCCGCTCCAGAGCATGTCGCGGTCGTAGTTGCATTCCAGCACGAGGGCGTCGAGGCCGGAGAGCATCTGCTCGACGTGCCGTGTGCCGATGCCGATGTCGGTGACGACGCCGAGCCTCACCGCGCCGTCCGAGAGCACGAACTGCACCGGCTCCGACGCGTCGTGCGGCACGGTGAAGGGCAGCACTTCCAGGCCGCCGACGGCGACGCGCTCGCCGGCGCGCACGAAGAGCGTACGCACGCCGTCGTGCATCCTGCCGCTGGCGCGCAACGCGCGCAGCGTGCCGTGCGTGAGGACGACGAGCACGTTGTGCGCGGCGGCGAAGTCGAGCGCGCAGCCGGCGTGGTCGTCGTGCTCGTGGGTCACCAGGATCGCGTCGATGTCGGCGGGCTCGAGCCCGAGGCGCGCGAGCCGCCGCTCGGTGTCGCGCAGGTTGAGGCCGCAGTCGATCAGCACGCGCGTGAGATCCGCCTGCGCCACGAGGCAGTTGCCGCCACTGCCGCTCGCGAGCGAGGCGAAGCGCAGCAACTTACTTCAGCTGCTCGCGCAGCAGCGTGAGGATGCGCTGCGCCGTCTTCGAACTGTCGGCGCCGCCGTCCTTGTTGAGGACGTTGACCTGGCTCGCGGTTCCCGCCTGCGTGATCTGCACGCGATACTGCTGCGCCTTCACCTTGGAATCGCTCGTGAACCAGCGCGTGAACAGGCTCCTCGTGTCCTTCTCGATCTCGGGATCGGCGTAGCGCACGAAGTAGATGCCCTTCGCGCGGTCGCGGTCCTCCACGGTGAAGCCGCCGCGGTCGAGCGCGAGGCCGACGCGGCGCCAGACACGATCGAAAGGCTCCGACACTGCCAGCGCCTCGAAGCCGTCCACGCCCTTCGTGATCTGCGCGCGCTCGGAGCCTTGCGCCTGCGGCGCCGCGGTTCCGGTGCTCGCCACCAGCGTGCGCGCTTTCTCTTCCTGCGCGCCCAGGCGCACCATCAGGCGGCGCAGGTACTCCGCCTCGAGCTCGGGATCGGGCTCGCGCGGCTGCCACGCGGTCGCCCCGGGCGAGCCGGGATTCTGCGTCTCCTTGGTCGTGTACACCTCGACCATGCCGCGATGGCTGATGTAGATCTCGGTGCCCATGCCGTCCGCGCTGCGGTCAAGGCGCGTGCGGTACTTGTCGCGCTCGGAGGTCGAGTACAGCGTATCGAACGCCTTCGAGAACAGGCCGCGGATGCCCGCGCCCTGCGGAATGCGCGCGCGGCTCTCGGCCCACTCGGTTTCCATCACGCCGATTTCCGCGTTCTCGACCTTGATGAGGAAGCCGTTCTCCTGCCAGAAGTCGCGCACCAGCGGCCAGAGCTTCTCGGGCTTGTCGTCGACCACGAGCCAGCGCTGCGTGCCCGAGCGCTCGATATGCATGTGCTCGGGCTGCGGCAGCACCACCAGCCCGGCGCCCGGTTTCGCCTCGCGGCGCTCGGCCTGGTAGCCCGACAGCGTCGCGGTAGCCGTTCCGGTCTCGGGCACGACGTAGCGGTTGTCGCGCGTCGGCGAAGTGAGATCGGGCGGGACCTCGAGCGGCGGCATGGTGGCGGCCTTGCTGTAGTCCGTCTTGCCCTCGAGCCAGTCGTTCATGCCCGCGCAGCTACCGAGCAGTAGCACGCTCCCGAGGACTGCGACCCGCCTGAGCATCAACCGCGGCCTTCGACGACTCTTAGACCGGGCAGCGCGATGCCTGCGTCATGCAGTGCTTCGCGTACGGTCTCGTGGAATTTCTCGGCGAGCGGCGACATCGGCAGCCGCAAGCCGTACTCGATCATGCCCATTTGCGCGAGCGCCCATTTCACCGGGATCGGGTTCGCCTCGACGAACAGGCGCTGATGCAGCGGCAGCAGGCGCAGGTTGAGCTCGCGCGCCTTCTTCACGTCGCCCACCAGCGCCGCAGCGCACAGCTGGTGCATCAGCTTGGGCGCGACGTTCGCGGTCACCGAGATGACGCCGTGTCCGCCGAGCAGGATCAGCGCGAGCGCGGTGGCGTCGTCGCCGCTGTAGATCGCGAAGTTGCGCGGCACGCGGCGGATGAGATCCGTGCCGCGCTCGATGTTGGCGGTCGCGTCCTTGATGCCGATGATGCCGGGAACCTGCGCAAGGCGAAGCACCGTATCGTTCTGCAGGTCGGCCACCGTCCTGCCAGGCACGTTGTACAGCACCATCGGCAGATCGACGGTCTCCGCGATCCTGCGGAAATGGCGATACAGGCCTTCCTGCGTCGGCTTGTTGTAATAGGGCACGACCGACAGGCACGCGGTAGCGCCCGCTTTCTTCGCCGACTCGGTGAGCTCGATCGCCTCCGCGGTCGAGTTGCCGCCCGTGCCGGCGATTACCGGGATGCGGCCGCGCGCATGCGAGACGGCGATGCGGATCAGCTCCTTGTGCTCGTCGAAGTTGACCGTCGGCGATTCGCCCGTGGTGCCGACCGCGACGATGCCGTCGGTACCCTCGGCGACGTGCCAGTCGATGAGCGCGCGGAAACGCGCGAGGTCGAGGCTCCCGTCCTCGCGCATCGGGGTAATGATTGCGACCAGGCTCCCTGTAATCATGGTGTTCTCCGTCTCAGGGCGCGATTTTAACGCTTCCCATGTGGCCCCGCCGGGCGCAAAGGCGCTGAATCACCGCCGGTTTCGGCGTTTCCACATACCCTTGCTCGAAGGCGACCGGCGTTAAGCCGCGAAAGGCCTGCAGCAGCTCGCCCGGCTGCAGCAGAAACGCCGGATTGCCCGGCCGCCCGTACTTCTCGTTGCCCACCATGAACGTTTCATAGATGAGCACGCCCTCCTCCGCGAGCGCCGCCTCGAGCTTGGCAAATAGCGGCCGGTGTAGATAGTTGGTCACGACGATCGCGGCGTAGCGCTCGGTGCCAAGGGGCCACGGCGCGCCCTCGAGATCCGCCCGCACGAAGCGCACGCCAGGGATGTACTGCTGCTCGCGATCCACCGCAACCACCTCGAGCCCGCGGCCGGCGAACAGCCGCGCATGGCGCCCCGCGCCGCAGGCAACGTCGAGCACCGGGCCGCGCTCGACGAGCGCCGCCCAGCGCGTCACCCACGGCGACGGCGTCTCGATTTCGTGATGCTTATTGGCCGGCGCGCCAGACGACGCGCTCGTCGAGGGCATAGAGATGGCACTGCCCGTCTGCGCGCTCGTTGCAGCGCCGGAGTGCGCGCTCGACCGCGTCGAAGTTTTCGCGCCTCTTGCCGGAGCGATTGCCGATCGTGGAGAAGGCCCACACGCCGCTCGGCGCGACGGCGAAGGCGCGCGGCTTCTCGCTCGCCAAAAACTTGGCGTAGCCCTCACGGCCTGCGGCGCGCAGATACGGCACGGCGTCGACGCGCTCGAGCGGCGCTAAGCCGCCGAACGGGCGCGCGTTGATGCCGAGCCCGCCGGCAATCGCGCTCGCGAGCTCGCGCACCCAGACGTTGTAGTTAAGGTGAACCAGGCGCAGCTTGTCTCCGTAGCGCTCGTCCTCTCGGTACATCAGGTTCACGCTCTGGAGATAGCGCAGGCTGTAACCGCGTTCGTCCTGGTCGAGCGCGACGCGCAGCATGTGCTTGTCGCGCACGTTGCGTTCAAGCTCGACGCGTCCACCGGGCTGCGACACAACACGCCATTCGCGCGACGGCGCGACAGTGGCGACCACGCCGCGCAGCTTCTCGGCGCTCGGCGCCGTGCCTGCGGGAAATTCGACGCGCACCGGATCCTCAAGCGGCGCGAGGCGCCGGTCGCCGAAATTGTAGTCGGCGTGCGCCGGCGTAGCGACCGCGATCACGACTGCACAAAGAAGAGAGCGCATATGCGGCGCTAAATTACCACGCCTTAGGACGGTGTTCAGCGCGCTAGTGGCCGTGACCGCCCTAGCGGCGGGCGGAGCGCTTCGGTGCTTCTTGATCGCCGGCTTTGGCGCCGGGAGTAGCAAGCTGGCGGAGGAGGCTCGGCGCCTCGGCGAGGTGCAGGCACACTTCGTCGACGCCGAGCTTGAGCAACCGGTCGCGCGAGGCGCCAACGTCGTCCGCGCCGGCCCACACGCCGACCGCGATTTTCGCGTCGCGAATTTCCCGGCGCACGCGCCGCGCGAGATAGCCCGCGTAGTGCGCGGCGTTCGGCGGCACCGCCGAGATGAGCACGGCGCTGCAGCGGTGCTCCGCGACCGCGCGGGCGATTTCCGTGGCGGATGCGCCGGCGCTCAGCACACGAGGCTGCGGCAGCAGCTTTGCGACCATCAGCGCGGCGATATAGTCGGCCTCGTCGTGCGCGGCGACGATGCACGCCGGCGCGGCCGCCTCGCGCGCCGGCGCGGCTTCGAGCTCCTCCACCATGCGGCGCACGTGCTCGTAGATGTAGCGCTCGCGCGCCGGCTCGAGCGCGCCTTTGCGCCGGTCGAGCTTCGCCAGCGTCAACGCCGGGATCATCACCTCGTCGAAGGTGTTCGCGATGCCGTGCGCCGCGGCGTGCTGGTCGACAAGCTCCTCGGCCTCCTCGTGATCGAGGGCGAGCAGCCGCTGGTAGAAGCGCTGCTCCGGCGAGAGCACCGGCTCGACGCCGAGCAGCAGGTTGAGATAGCCGAGCTCGGGGATGTGGCGGCCGACGACCGCGACGCACACGGTGAGCGGCGTCGCGAGCAGGAGCCCGACCGGTCCCCAGAGCCACGTCCAGAACATCACCGCGGCGATGATTGCCACCGGGCTAAGGCCGACGCTCTTGCTGTAGAGCCATGGCTCGATGACATAGGCGAGCAGCAACTCGAGCGCGGCGAACACGCCCACGGTCCAGAGCACGGGCGTCCAGCCATTGGAGATCGCGAAGGCGAGAGTTGCAGGCATGGCGGCGGCGAGCCACACGCCGACGTACGGCACGAAGCGCAGCACCATGCCGAGCAGGCCGAAGAGCAGCGCGTTCGGGATGCCGATGAAGTAGAGCGCGATGCCGAACGGGATGCCGAACATCGCGTTCACCACGAGCTGCGTGGCGAGATAGCGGCTGACGCGACCCGACACCTCCGCCATCGCGCGGGTCATGGCGTTGATGCGTCCGCTGCCGAGCAGGCCGACGAGGCGGTCGCGCATGTTCTCCCGGTCGACCAGCATCAGGATGGTGAAAACGATCACCGCCAGCGCCATGGCGAGCGGCTTCGCCACCGGCGCCATGTATTGCGCGAAGGCCTCGAACGCGCTCGCCGGCGTCTCCTTCACCGGCATCGGCGGGCGCTCCGGCGCCGCCTGGCGCTCGATGTCCTTGATGGCCGCCGCCGCCTTGCCGAAGGTGGTTCGCTGGTCCGGGTGCCGCAGCGCGTGGATCTTCTTGGCGATGTTCTGCCGATACTCGGGCAGCTTCGCGGCGAGCGAGACCGCCTGCGTGGCGGCGATCGCGCCGATGCCGAAGATCGCGCCGAAGCCGACGGCGGCGACGACCAGCGTCGCGGCGACGCGCGGCAGCTTCCAGCGCTCGAGCGAGCGCACTGCCGGCGCCGCGACGAACGCGAGCAGGATGGCGATGGCGAGCGGTATCAGCACGTCGGCGGCGAGATACAGCACCGCCGTGGCGATGACCAGCGCGATGAACGACGAGCGGCGCGCCCGCAGGCCGCCCGTGCTGTACGCCGGCATCGCGCGCCTCTAGACGAGCTCGAACAGCAGGAGCGAGCGGCCGGTGACCTCGTAGACGTGCCCGAGGTCGAAGCGGTTGCCGTTAGGCAGATCGGGCATGTTGGTGTCGGCGACCAGCTCCCAGCATTCGCCTTCGGGCGCCGCCGGCAGCTTGAACTTCACCACGTCCTGCCAGCTGTTGAAGATGATGAGAAGCGTCGCTTCCTGGCCGCGCTGCCGGATGCCGCTCTGCTGCACGCGCCCATCGAGCAGCATGCCGAAGCAGCGCGCGTTGGCGTCGTCCCATTCTGCCGCAGCCATCTCGGCGCCGGTCGCGCTCACCCAGGTGACGTCCTTGACGCCGAGGTCCTCGTTGTAGATGCCCGAGAGGAAGCGCTTCTGGCGCAGGATCGGATACTTCTGCCGCAGGCCGGTAAGCTTGCGCACGAAGCGGATCAGGCGCTCGATGGCGTCGTCGGTCTCCCAGTTGAGCCACGAGATCTCGTTGTCCTGGCAATACGCATTGTTGTTGCCGCGCTGCGTATGCGCGCGCTCGTCGCCGGCGAGCATCATCGGCGTGCCCTGCGAGAGCAGCAACGTCGCAAGCATGTTCTTCATCTGGCGCTTGCGCAGTCCCCGGATCGCCTGGTCGTCGGTGGGTCCCTCCGCGCCGTGGTTCCAGGAGCGATTGTTTGAATTCCCGTCCTGATTGTTCTCGCCATTTGCCTCGTTGTGCTTGTCGTTGTACGAGACGAGGTCGTTCAGCGTGAAGCCATCGTGCGCGGTGATGAAGTTGACGCTCGACCACGGCCGGCGTCCCGATTTGTTGAAGAACTCGGGCGAGCCGCAAAGGCGCGGCGCGAGCGCCTTGGGCCCGGCCTGCGCGCGCCAGAAGTCGCGCACCGTGTCGCGGAACTGGTCGTTCCACTCGCACCAGCCCGGCGGGAACCGACCGAGCTGGTAGCCGCCCGGCCCGCAATCCCACGGCTCGGCGATCAGCTTCACGCGCTTGAGCAACGGATCCTGCATCGCCGCCTTCATGAAGCCGTTGTAGGTGTCGAAGCCGCCCGGCTCGCGCGCGAGGATCGTACCGAGGTCGAAGCGGAAGCCGTCGACGTGCATCTCCTCGACCCAGTAGCGCAGGCTGTCGGTCACCAGCTGGATGACGCGCGGGTGCGAGAGGTTCAGCGTGTTGCCGGTGCCGGTGTCGTTGATGTAGTAGCGCTTCTTGTCCGGCATCAGCCGGTAGTAGGAGACATTGTCGATGCCGCGGAAGGAAAGCGTCGGCCCCTTCTCGTTGCCCTCCGCGGTGTGGTTGTAGACGACGTCGATGACGACTTCCAGGCCCGCGTCATGGAAGCGCGCCACCATCTCCTTGAATTCCTGGAGCGACTTCGCCACGTCCGCGGCGTAGCGCGGATCGGGCGCGAAGAAGCCGATGGAGTTGTAGCCCCAATAGTTGGTCAGCTTGCGCTCGAGCAGGAACGAGTCGTTGACAAAGGTGTGCACCGGTAGCAGCTCGACCGTGGTGACGCCAAGCGACTTGATGTAGCTCACCACGTTCTTGTGCGCGAGGCCGGCGAAGGTGCCGCGCTCGTTCTCGGGCACACCGGGATGGAGCTTGGTGAAGCCGCGCACGTGCGTCTCATAGACGATCGTGCGGTCCCACGGCACGGGCTTCCACACGCGCTCGCGCTTCCAGTCGAAGTCCGGATCCACCACCACGGACTTGGGGACGAACGGCGCGCTGTCGCGCTCATCGTAGGTGGTGTCGTCCTCGCCCATCTTGTAGCCGAAGATCGCCGGATCCCACTTCAGCTCGCCGATGTTGGCGCGCGCGTACGGGTCGAGCAGCAGCTTGTTGGGGTTGAAGCGGTGTCCTTCATCGGGCTTGTACGGCCCATGAACGCGGAAGCCGTAGATGGTGCCCGGCCCGATGTCGGGCACGTAGCCGTGCCAGACCTCGTCCCGGTATTCCGGCAGCTCGATGCGTGCGGTCTCGGCCTTGCCGCCGCCATCGAACAGGCAGAGCTCGACCTTGGTAGCGTGCGCCGAGAACAGCGCAAAGTTGACCCCTTTGCCGTCCCAGGTCGCCCCCTTGGGGTACGGCAGACCTTCCTTGATCGTGGCGAGCTTCAGTTCGGGCGCGTTCATGTCGCAGAGACATTGACCCGCAAGCACCGTGCCGTGAAATGCGCCGACCGGACTATGCAGGGGTCA
>DASSLQ010000267.1:0-3217 GCA_035689325.1 Burkholderiales bacterium
CTATGGCGACACCACCGACGTGCTGCGCATCGCGGTGGGCCCGTTCGTCTATTTCATGGCGGCGATGATCTGTCTCACCGCGTTCGTGCACGTCTTCAAAGTGTTCGTGCCCGGCACGCGGCGCGCCTCGCAGGCGACCAACTAAGCGATGACCGAAGCGCTGATCGGCCTGGCAGCGATGATGCTGCTTGCCTTCGTGCGCATCCCGATCGCGCTCGCCATGGCGGTAGTGGGCGTCGTCGGCTACGCCTATATGCGCGACTGGAGCTGGGCCGGCGCGCTCGCCATGGCGCAGACCAAGGTCTACGAGACCGGCCGCAACTACACCCTCTCCGTGGTGCCGCTTTTCATCCTGATGGGCAACTTCGTGACGCGTGCCGGGATGTCGCAGGAGCTGTTTCGCGCCGCGTACGCCTTCATCGGGCACCGGCGCGGCGGGCTTGCCATGGCGACCATCGTCGGCTGCGCGGGCTTCGGCGCGATCTGCGGCTCGTCGATCGCCACCGCGGCCACGTTCGCCAAGGTCGCCTACCCGTCGATGAAGAAGTTCGGCTACGCCGATTACCTATCGACCGGCGCGATCGCCGCCGGCGGCACGCTCGGCATCCTGATTCCGCCCTCCACCATCATGGTGATCTACGGCATCATGACCGAGACCAACATCGGCAAGCTGTTCGCCGCCGGTGTGCTCCCGGGAATCCTCGCTACCGTGCTCCTCTGCCTCGCGGTGCAGTACGTCACCATCCGCGACCCGCAGGCGGGCCCGCGCGGCGAGCATACGAGCTGGCGCGAGCGCTGGGCCACGATTGCCGGACTGCAATGGTTCGCCGCGGTGGGCGTCATCATCTGGCTCGCGGTGCACTTCGGCTGGGTGGCGAGCGACGATGCCGCGGTGATCGGCGCCTTCGTGGTGTTCATCATGTCGCTCATCTACAAGGGCGTCTCGAGCGTGATCGCGCTCTTCACGCTCGTCATGGGCGGCATCTACGGCGGCGTCTTCACCGCGGTCGAGGGCGCGGGCGTCGGCGCCTTCGGCGCCATGATCTTCGCGCTCGCGCGGCGGCGGCTTGGCTGGCGCGATCTCTACGAGGCGCTGCTCGAGAGCGCGCGCACCACCTCGATGCTGTTCGTGATCCTGATCGGCGCGCTGATGTTCGCCGAGTTCGTCAACATCACGACGATGCCCGCGGACTTGAAGGCGTTTGTCTCCCAGTTCGAAGTGCACCCCCTGATGGTGGTCGCCGCGATCATGGTGATCTACGTGGTGCTCGGCACGGCGATGGAAGAACTCTCCATGATCCTGCTCACCGTGCCGCTCTTCTTCCCGCTGATCGTGCACATGGGGCTCGACCCGGTGTGGTTCGGCATCCTGATCGTCGTAGTGGTCGAGATCGGCCTCATCAGCCCGCCGGTGGGCATGAACCTGTTCGTGCTGAACACGCTGCTGCCGCAGGTGCCGACGCGCACGATCTTCCGCGGCGTCATGCCGTTCGTCATCATCGACTGCGTGCGCCTTGCGATCCTGACCGCGTTCCCGATCATCTCGACCCTGTTGCCGAGCTACATGAAGTAACGGCGCCGGTGTGCGCCGAGCCGACGAGGCTCGCGTACTTCGCGAGCACGCCACTCAACTGCCGGCGCGGCGGCCTGGGCCGCCGGCGCTTGAGCTCGGCGCGGCTGACGAGCAGCTCGAGCCGCCCGCGCGCCGCGTCGATGCGGATGCGATCGCCGTTTTTCACCAGCGCGATCGGGCCACCGGCTGCCGCTTCGGGCGACACATAGCCGACCATCATCCCGCGCGTCGCGCCGGAGAAACGCCCATCGGTGAGCAGCGCCACCTTCTCGCCCATGCCCTGCCCGTAGATGAGCGCGGTGATGCCGAGCATCTCGCGCATTCCCGGACCGCCCTTGGGTCCCTCGTAGCGGATGACGAGCACCTCGCCCGCCTTATAGGCGCGGCGCTTCACCACGTCGGCGCATGCCTCCTCGGAATCGAACACGCGCGCCTTGCCTTCGAACACCAGCGATTTCAGGCCCGCCACCTTGATGAGCGCGCCGTCCGGCGCGAGGCTGCCTTTGAGCACGACGACGCCGCCCGTCTTCATGATCGGCTCGCGCTTCACCACCTCGCCGTCGGCGCCGCGCTCCTCGGCAAGCGCCGCCTCCAGCCGTTCACCCGCGAGCGTCAGGCAATCGCCGTGCAGCGCGCCGCGCGCGAGCAGTGCCTTTAGCACCGCATACACGCCGCCGACCGCGTGCAGATCCTTGGCCAGGAAGCGGCCGCCGGGCTTGAGGTCCGCGATGAGCGGCGTGCGCTTCGCGACGCGCGCGAAGTCGTCGAGCGTGAAGCGGATGCCCGCTTCGTGCGCGATCGCAGCGATGTGCAGCGCGGCGTTGGTGGAACCGCCGGTAGCCGCGACGGCCCCGGCGGCATTCTCCAGGCTCTTTTTCGTCACGAGCTCGCGCGGCAGCGGACCGTTCTTTTCCAGCAGTCGCATCACCGTCTCGCCCGCCTTGCGCGCGAGCGCCGTGCGATCGGCCGCGACAGCCGGCAGTGTCGCCGAGCCAGGTAGCGCTAGCCCCAAGGTCTCCGCGACCATCGCCATGGTGTTGGCGGTGAACTGGCCGGGACAGGAACCGAGCGTCGGCAGGCAGGCGCGCTCGAGCTCGCCGAGCTCGCGCTCGTTCATGTCGCCGGCGAGCACTGCGCCGACCGCTTCATAGGTGTCGAGCACCGTGACATCGCGCCCGCGCCATTTGCCCGGCAAGGCGGCGCCGCCGTAGACGAAGACGGATGGCAGATCGAGCCGCACCATCGCCATCATCATCCCCGGCAGCGTCTTGTCGCACCCGGCGAAGGTGACGAGCGCATCGTAGGCGTGGCCGCGCACGACGGCTTCGACTCCGTCGGCGATGATTTCCCGCGACACGAGCGAATAACGCATGCCGCCATGGTTCATCGACATCGAGTCGGCGACCGAGATCGAAGCGAAGTCGAACGGCACGCCGCCCGCAACGCGAACAGCGGAGGCGGCATCACGCGCGAACTGGCCGAGCAAGGCATTGCACGGCGTTACGCGGCCGTCGGTCGACGCAATGCCGACGAACGGCTTCGACAGGTCCGCGTCGGTCACGCCGAGCGCGTGCAGGAACGCGCGGTGCGGCGCGCGGTCCAGACCCTCAACCGTGACGCGCGACGGAAGGATCGGAATAGTCT
>DASSLQ010000268.1:0-16054 GCA_035689325.1 Burkholderiales bacterium
AGCATCACCTCGGGTTCGGCGTTGGGCGAGCCGCTGCCTACGTTCATTGCCATGGTGCGTTCCTTAGCTGCGCGGCGGCGGCTCGGTGATGAAGCCGATCTTGAGGATGCCGGCGCGCTGGCAGTCGTACACCACGCGCCCGACGAACTCGTAGCGTCCCTCGCGATCACCGCGGATATGCACCTCGGGCTGCGGCTTCTTCACGGCGATCTCCTTCAGCCGCTTGAAGAGTTCGTTGTCGTCGACGAACTGGTTGTTCCAGAACACGTTGCCGTCGCGGTCGACTGCGATGACGATGTTCTCCGGCTTGGTCTGCGTCGGCAGGTTGCGCTCCTTCGGCAGCTCGACCGGGATGTTTTGCACCACGACCGGGATGGTGATCAGGAAGATGATGAGCAGCACCAGCATCACGTCGACCAGCGGCGTGGTGTTGATCTGCGAGTTCAGATCATCGTCTTCCGCCTGTCCGACCTGCATCGCCATGTCAGGCCGCCTTGCGCACGGTATGGGCGCCGCCAAGAAGCGTCATCTGCAGGCTGCTGCCGAAGCGGCGCACCTCCTCCATTGCGACGCGGTTGCGGCGCACGAGCCAGTTGTAGCCGAGCACTGCGGGCACAGCTACCGCCAAGCCGAGCGCGGTCATGATGAGCGCCTCGCCGACGGGACCCGCGACCTTGTCGATCGACGCCTGGCCGGCGATGCCGATCGCGGTGAGCGCGTGGTAGATGCCCCATACCGTGCCGAAGAGGCCGACGAAGGGTGCGGTCGAGCCAACGGTGGCAAGGAACGCGAGCCCGGTCTGCAGGCGGTTATTGATCACGTCCACCGCCCGGTCGAGCGACAGGGCGAGCCACTCGGCGAGCGGCAGCTCGCGCTTCGGCATGGCCGAATAGTCCTTCACCGCGATCGAGCCTTCCTCGGCCATGAAGCGGAAAGCGCTGTCCTCGCGCAGCTGCGTCGCCCCGTCGTTCACGCTCTTCGCGCCCCAGAACTTGCCCTCGGCTTCGCGCCAATCTTTGAAGACGCGTGCCTGTTCGATGTACTTGACGATGCCGATGTACCAGGTGCCGATCGACATGATGATGAGGATGATGAGCGTGCCGCGCGCGACGAAATCGCCCTGCTTCCAGAGCGCTTCGATGCCGTAGGGATTCTCGATCACCTCGGCGCCGGCGGTGTCGCGCGGCGACTGCGCCTGCCCCGGGACGACGACGCTCGTCGCGGGCTGGTCGGACGCGGCCGGCGGAGGCGGGGGAGGCGGCGCGTCTTTTGGCGCCTGCGCCAGCACCACGCCGCACAGGATCGCAAGCGCGAGCGACAACAGCGCCGCGCCAAAGAGGGTGTTTGCTTTCTTCATAAGGCTCCCTGTTATTCGAGTCTCCAGACGTATTCGATGCGCGCCCACGCCTGCGTCGGCGCGCCGTTGACCGTTGCCGGCCGGAACTTGCAGAGCTCGAGTCCGGCCCGGGCCGCTTCGTCGAGCCGCTTGGATCCGGATGAACGCTCCACCCTGCTGTCGAGCACCTTGCCATTCGTGCCGATGAGAAAGCTGAGCAGCACGGTGCCGGTCTCGTTGGCGCGCCGTGCCGCCGGCGGATACTCCGGCTTGTCGCATGACGAGGCGAGCACGACCGGCGCCGTCCGTACTGGCTGCGGCGCCGGTGTCGGCGTAATCGCAACCGGGGCTGGCGGTGGCGTCGGCGCCACGGCCGTGATGGTCGGCGCCTGCTGCACCGGGATCTGGATGTTGATCTCCGGCGGCGGTATGAAAGGCGGCGGCGGCGTCGCAAGCTTGGGCGGCGGCGGTGGCGGCTTATCGGGCTGCGGTGGCTTCACCTCCGCGATGATCTTGGTCTCGAGCGGCGGGGCGACCACCTCGACGATCTTGCGCGCGAGGCCGTGAATGAGCGCGTAAATAAGGGCGATGTGCAGCGCGACAGTGATGATCAAGCCCGTGAAGCGACGGCCAGAAGCGTGGGGATGGGCGTAGCTCATCGTCTATTGCGGGGGGCGAATCCTACCCCGTAAATCATTGCAGCGGATGCGTTGAACGGTCCAAAAAGAGAAAAGGGGCTTGCGCCCCTTTTCCCCTGACCGCAATTGGATCAGAACTTCATCGTAAGGTTCATGAACACCAGCCGGCCGCAGCAATCGTAGGTCCCCGGGAACGTGTTGCCGTTGCCCAGGATCGACGGGTCTGCGGTGGTGTTTGAAACGATCGGCGGGTCTCTGTCGAAGACGTTGTTGATGCCGAAGCGCAGGGCGAAGGTCTTGTTGATGGTCCAGAGCGCCGCGATGTCGATGTAGTCACGCACGCCGAGCTTCTGGTCCGTCGGCGGCACGGCGGCGTTCAGGTGCGGGTCATCGCTCATACCTTCGTTCTTTACTTCGCTGATGTGGCGCCACGTCAAAGCGAGGTCGACATTAAAGGGGCTCGACCATGTGGCGCGCGCTTTGTGCCGCCACGTCGGGTTCGGACCGCCGTTCTGGCTGCATTGCTGGCCGAACAAGCCGGCGCAATCGAACGCGCCCAAACCCTTGATCGGCTCGAACTCCCATTTCTGGAGCCAGCTGCCGACGAAATTGACCCCGAAGCCGCCGGCGTTGCCCATGCGCCAGGTGTAGTTCGCCGCGACGTCGACGCCCCTCGCATCGTACCCACCGAGGTTCTGGTTGGTCGCAACGATGTGGCTGTTCGCGAACCACAACGCACCGGTGGCCGGATCGCGCACGACCAGGTTGCAGAACTGCCCGGCGTTCAAGCACTGCTGCAGGATGGTGGCGGGCGGCGCGTTGCCGATCGCATCGTCAATCTTGATGCGCCAGTAGTCGATCGTCGCCGTGAGGTTGCGGACGGGATTGGCGACCAGGCCGACGGTCCACGTCTTCGCCGTCTCGGGGTTGAGATCCGCGTTGCCGCCCTGCAGGAAGTTGTACTGCCCCGCGGGGTTCGTGACCAGCGCGCTGCCGTACTGCGCCGGTGTGATGCCGGTACGCGCGCATTGCGCCAGCGTGGCGGTTGGCGACGCACCGCACGGGTCTTGCGGCAAGCCGAACAAGTTGGTTCCTTGCGGCTGGAACAACTCCTGGATGTTGGCGTGGCGAATGGCGCGTTGCACGCTGCCGCGGAAGCGATACTCCCGGACTGGCGCCCATTCCGCTCCAAAGCCCCAGGTGTTGGTGTCCTTGTTGGTGCTGTAGGCGGAGTGACGGTAGCTGCCGTTCACGCTCAGCACGTCGGCGAACCGCACGCGTTGCGCGATCGGCACGCGAACCTCGGTGAAGATCTCGTCGACATCGAGCGTGCCCTGGACGCTTCTGGTCGCGCCGCCTTGTCCCGCGAGGTCGTTGGTCTCGAACTCGACGTCGGTCTGCAGCTGCAGGCGCTCCTTGCGGCGCTCCGCGCCGGCGAGGACGCTGACGCCGTCGCGCGCGCTCGGAAGCTTCACCCCGTAGTTGCCGAGGTCACTCGACAAGGTGCCGCCGTACACATGCATGCTGGTGAGGCCGTTTTGCACCCCGGGCGTCTGCAGGTAATTGAGCGCGGCCTGGTTAACGCCACCGAGGTGGAAGATGTCGTACGGCACGCAATTCGGATCGACGACCACGCCACTTGCGTCGGGCAGCGCCGAGCGGCAAGTGGGAACGCCGCCGGGTCCCGAAACCACGTCAAGCGCACGCTGGATACGCACCTTCGAGAAGTCGTTGAGATAGGTGTCCGTGTAGATGACGCGCGCGGTCTGGACGTAAGCGTCGTAGTTCCAGTCCTTGGTCACCTCGCCTTTCGCCCCGAGCACGGCGCGGTAAGACGTGTGCCGTATGTCGTCGACTCGTCCGCCGCCTTCGACGTTGCGCCGACCGATCAGCAGCTGCGTCGTATCGCCAGGAGCAGCGAAAGGTGCAACCTGGCCGGCGGCGATCGCCGACTTGATGGCGGGCGAGAGCAACGGGTTGCCGGCGTCCAGCGTATAAGTGTCGCCGAAGAAAATGCCGCTCGGCGCGATCTGCGCGAGCGTGTGGTTGTCGTGAAAACCGAGCTCGGTATAGGCGCGCACCTTGGGATGTACGTCGAGGTGCGCGAACATGTCTGCCGCGTACTGCTCGGAAGGACGGCGGAAGTAGTTGTACGGCCCAAAGTTGAACTGGTCCGTGGCGCCACTGAACGCTCTCGGATTGCCCGCCGCGTCGGCGATGGTGAACTGATAGCCGGGATCGGTCGCCCCGAGGCCGCCGGTGAAGCGTCCCGGGTAGCTCGTGGAAGACCCAGCACAGCTAAATCCAGTGCCCGGACCAAGAGCGCACGCGCTGAAGTCGCGGTTCGCCTGGCTGACCGGATCCTCCTTCTTGTACTGGAAGAAGGCCGTGGCGTTCCCCTTGTTGTCAGCGAAATTGCTGCCCAGCAAGGCGCTGGCCGCCCAGATCTTCCCGTCGTTCACATCGTTGGGCACGTTGAACTGCGACGGGTTTGTCTGGTGCCGCTTTTCCACAATACTTTGGATACCGTCGTCGTGCTGGTGGTGGTTGTAGAAGCTGCCGTTGAGGTCGATCTGCAGCCCCTCGAACCGGTCGTTCATGATGAAGTTCACGACGCCGGTGATGGCGTCGGATCCATACACGGCCGATGCACCGCCGGTCAGCAACTCCACCCTCTGGATCAGCGGCGTCGGAATCTCGTTCAGGTCCGCTGCGGCGCTGAACGCTCCCGAGCGCGGGCTTCCGGCAGGGAGCCTGCGGCCATTGAGCAGCACGAGGTTGCGCGTTGGCCCCAAGTTGCGCAGGTTGACGTTTGCCGTGCCGGTGGCGCCGTTGGATTGGGTGCTGCTTTGCGACGCCTGGACTTGAGGCAGGTTGTTCAGCAGATCCTCTGCCTTCTGCAAGCCGTCCATGCGGATTTCTTCCGCATTCATCGTCGTGATCGGGCTCGGCCCTTCGACGTTGAGCGCGGGGAGCCGCGAGCCGGTGATCTCGACTCGTTCGACTCGCTCGGCGGTTTGCACCGGCTGCTGCTGCGCGTATGCCACCTGCGCAAGGACTGCGAGTGCGACTTGGGTGGCGACGACGGTAGGCTTCTTGATGAAAACTACGGGGGACCGCTTGTTCTTTCTCATCTCCTCTCCCATGTGAATTGTGGGTTGGGAAAGATCCAAGCGCGCCGCTCGGTGATAACCGAGCTTGCCTCGGCCTTCCGTTATTGTTGTTAAATAGTTCCTGCTTAGCAGGCGCGATGAAACAATATGTCGTCCTAGCACGTCAAGCACAAAACGCGATGGAACCGCGGATGGCACGAAAGCGTTGCTTCATCGCCCCAGGTTTGTGCGGTGCAATGTCATTCTTCGTCATCACCGCCGCTTCGCTGGCGCATGCGGACAGCGCATCGGACACGCTGAGCGAAATCTCGAAGTGCAGCGCCATCGCTGACGCTGCCGAAAGGCTGCGCTGCTACGACATGGCGGCGCCGCGCGCCAAACAAGCGCTTCTCCCCAACCCGCAAGACTTCGGTAAACCGGCGCCCGCGCCGCAGGCCGAGGTCGCCCAGCTCAGCGCGGTGGTGCAGGAATTCTCGAAGACCACGCATGGCCGGGCGGTATTCGTGCTCGACAACGGGCAGACCTGGCGGCAACTCGACGCCGACGATGTCGTGGTCCGGGAGCCCGATCCCGGCAAGCCGCTCAACGTGACCATCTCGCGCGGGATGTTCGGCAGCTACAACCTGGCGATCGAAGGGCGCAACGGCGTCGTCAAAGTGCGCCGCCTGCAATGAGCTCGCAGATCCAGCCGCGCGAGTTCCTGGAACGCGTGATCGCCGCCGGGCAAGCAGACGCGTCGACCTACATCGGCCTCGCCAGGGCCTGCGCGGCGCAGCGCGACCATCGCGCCGCGCTCGCCGCCGTCGATCGGGCGCTCACTCTGCAGCCGCGTAATCTGGTTGCGCTCATCATCAAGGCCGATCAGCTCGCCGCGATCGGGGATGAGCGCGCCGCGTCCGCGTTTTATCGCGCCGCAGTCAAGAACGCGCCGGCGGCGCATGAGATGCCCGCCGAGCTGCGGGAGCAGGTTGCGCGCGCTGCAGCAATGTGTGAGCGCTACACGGCGGCGTTTGAAACGTATCTTCGCCAGCGCCTGCCGGCGCGCGAGAGTTCGCGCTTCAGCGAGTCCCTGGACATCCTCACCGGCCGACGGACGGTCTATTTCCAGGAGCCGCGACAGTATTTCTTTCCCGGTCTGCCGCAGATCCAGTTCTACGAGCGCGATGCATTTCCGTGGCTGGAGCGTCTGGAGGCGAGCACCGGCGAGATCCGTGCCGAGCTGATCGAGGTGCTCAGGGAGGACGCGTCGTTCCAGCCCTATGTGGCGCGCAATTCGCGCCTGCCGCATACCGACGCGCAGGGATTGCTCGACAACCCTGCGTGGAGCGCCTTCTATCTATGGAAGCACGGCGAGCTGGTCGCGGCGAACGCCGCGCGCTGTCCGAAAACGGTGGCCGCGCTCGCCGACGTGCCGTTCGCGGGCGTGAAGGGCCGTTCGCCTTCGGTGATCTTCTCGCTCTTGCGCCCGGGTGCGCACATCCCGCCGCACACGGGCGAAGTGAATACGCGCCTCATCTGTCATTTGCCGCTCGTCGTGCCGGCGGATTGCCATCTGCGGGTCGGCAACGACACTCGTCAGGTGGTAGAAGGCAAAGCCTGGGTGTTCGACGACACCATCGAGCACGAGGCGTGGAACCGCAGCAATGAAACGCGCGTGATTTTGCTCTTCGAAGTGTGGCGTCCGGAGCTCAGCGCCGAGGAGCGCGCTCAGGTGAGCGCGATGTTCGAGGCGATCGACGCCTACGGCGGCGCCTAGTTCGTCAAACTGACCTGCGTACGGCGCGAGCTGCCGAGCTCGGTCACCACGTTCGTGGCCCAGCGGCGAAACGCGTTCTCGAACCAGAACCGGTTGCCCGAGTCGCTCGACAGATTCAGGCGGCTGACCTCGCGCACGATAACGCGATGCTCGACGCGCGCGAGGACATTGCCGCTCGTCGCATCACTCGCTTCGAGGAACAACGTCGCTTGGCCGGTGTCGCGGTTTGCCGCTGTATACACGGTCGAAGACAGGCGATCCGGTGAATTGATGAAGAGCTCGTTGATCTTTGCCGAGACGCGCAAGACACCCGGGCCGGGCGCGCCGACCACTTCGTAATTGGCCGCCTTGAACGCGTCGTACAGGCCGGCCTGCATCAGGCTAGACATGTCCTTCGCGACGGCCTCCGGGTCCTGGAAGGGACGATACATCGGCTCGGCGAGCAGATAATTGAGGCCGTGCCGCTGGTTGATGAAATCGCTGCGGAACTGCACCGGTACCGGGTCAATGAATACCTGGTGGTAGCTGCCGATGTTGCTGTTCGGCCGGACGTAGAACGCGTCGACCTTGGTCGTTGCCAGCGGCTCCAACCCATCGGCGGTCGGTGCGCCAGGCCCCGCGCAACCGCTCGCGGCGAGTGCGAGGCAGACAACCAGAAGCCCGCTCAGTCTCATAGTTCTTGGACCGTAGAATCCTACGCCAATCCGTCCCCTGGTGAACAAGCGCATGAGCGCCACTATTCCTGACGAAAACGATATCCAGGCGCTCATGGCGGCGGTGGACCGCGCGGACCAGGCGGGGAACCGCGCGGAAGCGGAGCGAGTGCTCGCCCGGGCACGCAGCATGGCGCCGGACCATCCCGGGGTGCTCAATGCCGCAGGCATGCGCGCCTTGGTCAACGGCGACGCGCGGGAAGCACTGCTGCTTCTTGAGCGGGCAGCCGCCTTGGATGCCAAGAGCCCGCTGCTGTGGGTGAACGTCGCGCTCGCGAACCGCGAACTGGGCGACGACGGCGCCGAGCGCGACGCGCTGGAGAAGGCCGTCGCGCTCGATCCGCGGTATTTCCCGGCGCTGCTGCACAAGGCGCGTCTCTTCGAGCGGCAAGGAAAGCTCAAGGCGGCAGCGCTCATGTACCACGCCTTCCTGAACTGCTTGCCGGCGGGCGTCCAGCCGCCGCCATTCGTGCGCGAGGCGATCCAGCACGCCAATGAGGTGCTGCGCGAAAACGACCGCGCGCTCGAGGCGTTCCTGAGGCCACGCCTCGAGCCTTTGCGCTCACGCTACGCGGGCGAGCGCCTCGAGCGCTTCGACGCCTGCCTGGAGCTGATGCTCGGAAAGCGGCCGCTCTATCGGCAGGAGCCGACCTTCATGCTGTTCCCGAGGCTACCGGCGCTCGAGTTCATCGATCGCGAGCACTACGCCTGGCTCGACGCCTTCGACGCAGCGACGCCCGAGATCCGGGCGGAGGCGCAAACTGCACTTGCAGAGTCGGCACAGGACTTCGTCCCTTATATCTCCAAGCCTGCCGGCTCGCCCGTCGATCAGTGGCGCGAGCTCAACAACTCCAAACGGTGGAGCACCTATTTCCTGCTCAAGAACGGCAAGCGTGTTGAAGAACATCTTGCGCGCTGTCCCCGCGCGGCCGCCTTGCTCGCCGATGCGCCCCTGTGCGACGTGCCGGCGCATGCGCCCACCGCGTTCTTTTCGGTACTAGCGCCTCGTACGCGCATCCCGCTGCATACCGGCGTCACCAACACGCGATTCATCGTGCATCTGCCGCTCATCGTGCCGCCGGGCTGCAGCTACCGCGTCGGAGCCGAACGACGCGAATGGCGCGAAGGCCACGCCTGGGTCTTCGACGACACGTTCGAGCATGAAGCGATCAACGACAGCGACCAACCGCGCGTCGTGCTCATCTTTGACGTCTGGAACTGCTTCCTCACTGCGGCGGAGCGCGACCTCGTCGCCACGGTCATTGCCAGCGTGCAGGAATTCAACCAGGGCGAATCGCCTTTCCGCCAAGGCGGATAGGCTTCACTCTTGCGTCGACGCGGACGGCTTCAGGGGCGGATTCACCCATTGCACCTGGACGCCGCGGCGCGCCGCTGCGTCCTCAACCTGCTGCATCTTCGCTTGATCCACGTCGCGCATTCCTGCGGCGACCGGGGCCGGGTCTGCCCGGTCCGCTGAGGCGCAGCCGCCGGCAAAGACAATTACCGCCTTGCCAGGCTAGCGCGAGGCGCGCGCCGCCAGGGCTATACAATCAGCGCGCGCCCGACCCATGAAATGCCCCTTCTGCGGCTCCGAGGAAACCCAGGTCATCGACACGCGGGCGAACGTCGAGGCGAACACCACGCGCCGGCGCCGCAGGTGCACGGGCTGCCAGAAGCGCTTCACCACCTACGAGCGCGTAGACCTCAAGATGCCGCGCCTCGTCAAGAAGGGCGGCAGCCGCACCGACTTCGACCGCGACAAGTTGATGGGCAGCATGATGCTCGCGCTGCGCAAGCGTCCGGTCGCCACCGATGAAGTCGAGGCGGCGGTGGACCGGGTGGTCGAGCGGCTGCGCTCGCTCGGCGAGCGCGAGGTGTCGACCACGCGGGTGGGCGACTTCGTGATGCGCGAGCTCGCCAAGCTCGACAAGATCGCCTACATCCGCTTCGCCTCGGTGTATCGGCAGTTCGAGACGCCGGATGATTTCCGCGACGCCGTCCAGGAAGTGAAGTCGCCGCGCAAGCGACGCAAGTGAACTCGTTCAGCGCCTTCGACCACGCGATGATGCGGCGTGTGCTCGAACTCGCCGCGAAGGGCCTGTTCACCACGACGCCGAACCCGCGCGTCGGCTGCGTGGTGACGCGCGGCGAGAGCGTCATCGGCGAAGGCTGGCATGAACAGCCGGGCGGCCCGCATGCCGAGGTGGTGGCGCTGCGCGGGGCCGATGCGGCGGGCGCCACGGTGTACGTGAACCTCGAGCCGTGCAACCACCATGGGCGCACGCCGCCGTGCGTGCCGGCGCTGGTGCAGGCCAAGGTGGCGCGCGTGGTGGCCGCGATGCGCGATCCGAATCGCGAGGCGGCGGGCGGCGGCGAGGCGCTCGCGGCCGCCGGCATTCGGTTCGAGCACGGGCTGCTGGAAGACGAGGCGCGCGAGCTCAACATCGGCTTCGTCTCGCGCGTTACGCGGGGCAGACCCTGGGTGCGGATGAAGATTGCGGCGACCCTCGACGGCCGCACTGCACTCGCCGATGGACGCTCGCAATGGATTACCGGGACCGAGGCGCGGCGCGATGGCCACCGCTGGCGCGCGCGAGCGAGCGCCATCCTCACCGGCATCGGCACGGTGCGCGCCGATGACCCGCAGCTCACCGTGCGCGAAGTCGAGACACCCCGGCAGCCGCTGCGCGTCATCGTCGACAGCCGGCTCGAGACACCGCACGATGCGCGCATCTTGCGCGGTGATCGGGTGCTCGTCTTCGCCGGCCGCGACGGCGCGCTGCCCAATGCCGAGGTGCTCGCGCTGCCGAACCCGCAGGGCAAGGTCGACCTGCCGCGCATGCTCGAAGTGCTGGCCCAGCGTGGCGTCAACGAACTGCACGTCGAAGCGGGCTTCCGGCTCAATGGCTCGCTCGTGCGCGAAGGCTGCGTCGACGAATTCCTGCTGTATCTCAACCCGAGCTTTCTCGGCGACGGCGCGCAGGGCATGCTCGACCTGCCGGCGCTCGCGTCGCTGGACGCGCGGCTGCGGTTGCGCTTGCTGTCCGTCGAGCGGCTAGGAGACGACCTGCGCCTGCTCGCGCGTCCCGCTTAGCGCGGCGCGCGCGATCTCGACAGCGATACGCGCCGTGCGGCCGCCGGGATCGAGGCGCGGGCTGTATTCGACGAGCTCTACCGCGGCGAGGTCCGGCCGGCCGCCGATGCGCGCGAGCGCGCGCGAGAGCTCGGCGCCGGAGACGCCGCCAGGGACCGGGGTACCGACCGCGGGCGCTTCCTGGGGCGTGACCACATCGAGGTCGACGCTCACGCCGAAAGCGGCAGTGCCGCGCTTCGCAATCGCGAAGGCTTCGTCGAGCACGGCATCGATGCCGCGCTCGGCGATCTCGCTCATGTAGATGACGCGTACGCCCAGGCGCTCGAGGCGCTCGCGCTCCTCGGGCTCGTAGCTCCTCACGCCGATAAGGGCCACGTTCTCGGGCTCGAGCACGCCGGTGGCGAGGCCGTAGAGCGGGTCGTCGTCCTGGCCGAGGAGCCACGCGAGCGGCATGCCGTGCAGCCGCCCGGTATGGCTGGTCTTCGGAGTATGCGCATCCATGTGCGCGTCGACCCACACGAGTCCGAGGGCACCCTTGGTCGCGCGCGCGACGCCGGTCCAAGTGCCGCCGGCGCAGCTGTGGTCGCCGCCGAGCACGCAGGGCAGCCGGCCCTGGCGCAGCGACTGCGCTACCGCGGAAGCGAGCAGGCCGCAGAGCTTGGCGACCGCGGCCTGCTTGCGTCGCTCGCTCGACGCGGGGCGCAGGATGGGGCCGCCGCGCACCGGGACGCCGGCGCCTTCGAGCGCTGCGGCAAGGAGCGGGGTCAATGCCTCCGGCGCCTGCGCGCAGCCCGGCTCCGGCCCGCCCAGCCCCCAGGCCGCCCCGATGATCTCGACTTGTCGTTGCACGTCTACGGCCGCCTCGAGCGCGCGCTACAGCCGATGGCAGAACGCACGACGCTTGCTAGCTGTCGAAGCAAAGGCACCCTATGAGCGCTCCGTTCACCGAGATGCGCCGCTGGCAGGACTGGGCGAGCTTCGCGCTCGGGCTGTGGCTCGCCATCTCGCCCTGGATCGCCGATTACGTGGGACAGGATGCCGCGACTGCCAATGCAGCCGTCTGCGGCCTGTCGCTCGCGCTCGCCGCGCACTTCGGCTTCAGTTGCGATCATCTGAGCACCGAATGGCTGACCCTCGCAGGCGGATTGTGGCTCATCGCGTCGCCTTTCGCTTTGGGCTTTGCCACAAACCACGTCGCCACGGTCAATACGGTGGCGGTCGGCCTCTTCGTCACGCTGCTTTCGGCCTGGGCGCTGGAGCTCGAGCGCGAGCTTGGCCGCCTCTGGAATCGCTTCGTCCCGCATTAGCAGTTAGACCGCGCTTTTGCGGTACCCTCCGCGGCATGTTTACCGGCATCGTGCAGGCCGTGGGGAGGATTGCGCGCCTCGCGCCGCTCGAGATCGACTGCAACGGCTTCGAGCTCTCGGATGTGCACGTCGGCGATTCGATCTGCGTCCAGGGCGTATGCCTTACGGTCACCGCGCTCACCGGCCGCGGCTTCACCGCGGACGTTTCGCCGGAGACGCGCGCCGTGACCGCGGGCCTTGAGCGCGCCGGCGCGCTCGTCAACCTGGAGAAGTCGCTCGCGCTCGGTGAGCGCCTCGGCGGCCACCTCGTCAGCGGGCATGTCGACGGCGTCGGGGAAGTCCTGACGCTTGCGAGCAGCGTGCTCACCGTTCGCCTGCCAAGCGAGCTGCGCCGCTTCGTGGCGCGCAAGGGGTCCATCTGTGTTGATGGCGTGAGCCTGACCGTGAACCGCGTCGAAGGCGATGTCTTTGACGCCTATCTAATCCCGCACACGCAGAAGGTGACAACGCTTGGCCGCCTCGCGCCGGGCGAGCGCGTGAACCTGGAAGTCGACCTCGTCGCCCGTTACGTCGACCGGCTGCTCGCTGAGCGCTAGGAACCCAACCTTACAACGTGGGAAGTTTTTTACAGGCAGAGCGCCGCCTGCAGGCGGCGACGCTGAGGCACAACGGTTGCACTAGCCGCGCCGCGATGCCTGTGCGCAGCCCCAAGTGGCCGTTCACTCAGGCGGCTATCGAGAATTCCCCCGACGAGTGGGGCGGCGTCTACGTGCTCTGGCGGGGCGAAACCATTCTGTACATCGGTTCGGCGCCGGACGTCGGGCGCAGCATCAAGGAGGACCTTCTCGCCCACCTGCATGGCGACCGTGGCGCTTGCACCCAGGCTGCCACGCACTACGGCTGGGAGTTGAGCCAGAACCCGAAGCAGCGCGAGCTCGAGTTGCTGAAAGAGTACGTCGAGCGCCATCGTTCCTATCCCCGGTGTAACGAGAAGCGCTAGCTGCGATTAGGATGCGCAGCCAATGCGCATCCGCTACGACCCGGCGCTGCCGATCGTCGCGCGCCGCGACGAGATTCGCGCCGCCGTCGAGCGCAGTCCCGTGGTGATCGTCTGCGGCGAAACCGGCTCGGGCAAGACGACCCAGCTGCCGAAGATGCTGCTCGAGATGGGACGCAGCCGTATCGGCCACACCCAGCCCCGTCGCATCGCCGCGCGCTCGGTCGCCGCGCGCATCGCCGAAGAGCTGGGAACGGAGCTCGGCGGCCTGGTCGGCTGCAAGGTGCGCTTCCACGACCAGGTCGGCCCGCGCACGGCGATCAAGCTGATGACCGACGGCATCCTGCTCGCCGAGACGCAGGGCGACCGCGAGCTCCGCGCCTACGACTGCATCATCCTCGACGAAGCGCACGAGAGAAGCCTCAACATCGACTTCCTGCTAGGCTACATGAAGCGGCTCGTCGAGCGGCGCGCGGAGCTGCGCGTGCTGGTGACTTCGGCCACCATCGACGCCGAGCGCTTCTCCCGGCACTTTGAGGGCGCGCCGGTGATCGAGGTGTCAGGACGCCTATACCCGGTGGAGGTGCGCTATCGGCCCGTGGGCGGCGATTCCGAGGACACGACGCGCGACGAGGAGGAGGCCGCGCTCGCCGACGCGGTGGACGAGCTCTGCCGCGAAGGACCGGGCGATATCCTCGCGTTCCTGCCCGGCGAGCGCGAAATCCGCGATGCCGCCGATACGCTCGCGCGCCATGGCGTGCGCCACGCCGAGATCCTGCCGCTCTACGCGCGCTTGTCGGCAGCGGAGCAGGACCGCGTCTTCAAGCCGGCCGGCGCCCGCCGCATCGTGCTTGCCACCAACGTGGCCGAAACCTCGCTCACCGTGCCGCGCATCCGCTACGTCGTCGACACCGGCGATGCGCGCGTCAAGCGCTATAGCTACCGCAACAAGGTGGAGATGCTGCGCGTCGAGCCGATCTCGCAGGCGGCGGCGCGCCAGCGCGCCGGGCGCTGCGGCCGCGTAGCGAATGGCGTCTGCATCCGTCTTTACTCCGAGGAGGACTTCGACAAGCGCCCGGCGTTTACCGACCCGGAGCTGCTGCGCTCATCGCTCGCCTCGGTGATCCTGCGGGCGAAAAGCCTCGGCCTGGGCGAAGTTGCCGACTTTCCGTTCCTCGACCCGCCGGCGCCGCGCGCCATCGCCGACGGCTACGCGCTGCTGCACGAGCTCGGCGCCGTCGATGAGCAGAACGAGCTCACGGCGATCGGCGCCGAGCTCGCGCGACTGCCGCTCGACCCGCGCGTCGGCCGCATGCTGGTCGCCGCACGCGAGCAAGGCTGCGTCGCGCAGGTGCGCCTCATCGCCGCGGCGCTCGCGGTGCAGGACCCGCGCGAGCGCCCGCTCGACAAGGCGGCCGCGGCCGACGAGCGCCATGCGCGCTTCGCCCACGAGCGCTCCGACTTCCTCGCGCTGCTGAAGCTCGCGCAGCTCTTCGACCAGAAGATGGAGCGCGCCTGCCGCGAGAATTTCCTTTCGGTGCCGCGCATGCGCGAGTGGCGCGACGTCGCCGGACAGCTCGCGCGCACGCTGCGCGAGCTCGGCTGGCACGAGTCGACGGTGGATCCGGAGCGGCCGGAAGGCTATCGCGCGATCCATCGCGCGTTGAGCGCCGGGCTGCTCGGCAACGTCGGCGTGCGCGATGAGCCGGAAACCAGTTACACCGGCGCGCGCGGCATCAAGTTCTGGATCCATCCCGGCTCCGGGGTGAAGAAACCCGGCCGCTGGGTGGCGGCGGCGGAGCTCGTCGAAACGACGCGCCTCTTTGCCCGAACGATCGCGGTCATCGAGCCGCGCTGGCTCGAGGAACTGGGCGGCCATTTGATCAAGCGCACCCACCATGACCCGCAGTGGGACGCGCGGCGCGCAGAGGTGATCGCGCTCGAGCGCGGGACGCTCTATGGGCTCCCGGTCTACGCGAACCGCCGCGTGGCGTACGGTCCGATCGATCCGCGGACGGCGCACGATATCTTCGTCCGCGAGGCGCTGGTGCGCGGCGAGCTCGAGACGCGCGCGCCGTTCCTCGCACACAACCGGCGGCTCGTCGCCGAGATCGAGCGGCTCGAGCACAAGTCGCGCCGCCCGGACATCCTGGTAGACGAGGAGCTGATCCACGCCTTTTACGCCGCCCGGCTGCCGGCGCACATCTACAACGCCGCCGCATTCGAGCAGTGGCGAGTCGGCGCCGAGCGCGGCAACAAGCGCCTGCTCTACCTCTCGCGCGAGGAGCTGATGCGCCATGAGGCCGCCGGCATCACGACCGAGAATTTCCCGCCGCAGCTCGCGCTCGGGCCGAACCGCTTCGACCTCGAATATCACTTCGAGCCCGGCTCGCCGCGCGATGGGGTGACGATGACCGTGCCGCTCGCGCTGCTGAACCAGGTGCCCGTGCAGCGGACCGAGTGGCTGGTGCCGGGCCTGCTGAAGGAAAAGGTGCGGGCGCTGGCGAAAGCGGTGCCGCAGCGGCTGCGGCACAAGCTGGGTCCGCTCGACGATTTCGCCGACGCCTTCTGCGCGGCGAGCGAACCGTCCGACATACCGCTCGCCGCGGCGCTTGCGCGCTATGTCCGCACCGAGCACAACATCGATGTCCCGGGGGACGCCATGCGGGCGGACTCCGTGCCGGCGCATCTGCGCATGAACTTCCGCGTGGTCGACGACCAGGGCCGGCAGCGGGCGATGGGCCGCGATCTCGCGGAGATCAAGCGTGCGCTCGGCGAGGAAACGAAGGCACTGCTGCAGGAAGAGGCGCCGGTCGACGAGGGCGAGCGCTACAGCGGCTGGACCATGGGCGAGCTGCCCGAGATCATGGAGATCAGGCGCGGCGCGCGCACTTTGGTCGGATATCCGGCGCTCGTTGACGCAGGCGACGCCGTAACGCTGCAGGTATTCGATTCTCCGGAAGCGGCGCGCGAAGCGCATGCCGACGGCGTAAGGCGGCTCCTCGCCATCGTCTTTCGCGACCGCGTGCGCGACCTGGAACGCGCGCTCGCCAAGGATGCGGCCGTCGCGCCGCTCGCGCCGGACGTGATGCGCGCGGCG
>DASSLQ010000269.1:0-23014 GCA_035689325.1 Burkholderiales bacterium
AACCAGCCCAAGTACCCACGGTGGTAAGTCTTCGGTGCGCCAAAACTTGAATTCGTGGCCAAGCAACATCCCAAACGTGAACAAGACTGCAGCGACGCAGACGCACGCCGCTAACAGTTGAATGAGTAGATGGCGCCTAATCAAGAAGAACGATGGGAAAGCAACGACTGCTACAAGCAGCACGCCCGGCAGCCATTGAAGAACGATCTGTGCGTCCACTAGCGCTCTAACGTGAAATCATCAGAAGAAATGCCGTCTATCATAGCTACGCCATAGCCATAGACAGCCTGAAGAAATCCTCGAATCAAGCTATTAGCTCCGCCGACGCGGGAGCGCGGCCGGGATATACGGCGGAAACCGGGTCAAGCTGCTGATTTGTCGTGGCTGCGGCGATTCGCTCGCCGCCAGGCGAAAGCTACGGGATGGGAACGGCGGCGAGGAGCTGCGCGCCGACGTCGATGCGGCGCGCGGCGTCGTGCGCGGGGCGCAGCCGGTGTGCCGCCACTCCCGGGAGAATGGCTTGCACGTCCTCGGGGATCACCTTGTCGCGGCTTTCGAGCATCGCCCAGGCGCGCGCGGTGTGGATGATGGCGAGCGCGGCGCGCGGCGAGAGGCCCGCGACGTAGTCGGGCGAGCGCCGCGTGTGCTCGACGATCGCCTGCACGTAGTCGAGGAGCGCGCCGGAGACATGGATGCGCTGCACGTTCGCCTGCAGCTCCATCAGCTCGGCCGGCGTCATGCACGGGTCGAGCGTCGCGAGCAAATCGCGGCGGTCCGTGCCGCTCAGGAGCGCGCGCTCGGCGCCGCGGTCCGGGTAGCCGAGCTCGATCCTCATGGTGAAGCGATCGAGCTGCGATTCGGGCAGCGGGAAGGTGCCGACCTGCTCGGAAGGGTTCTGCGTCGCGATGACGAAGAAAGGCTCGGGAAGCATGCGCGTCTCGCCTTCGGCGGTGACCTGGTGCTCTTCCATCGCCTCGAGCAGGGCCGATTGCGTCTTCGGCGTCGCGCGGTTCACTTCGTCGGCGAGGATCACCTGCGCGAAGATCGGGCCGGGATGGAACTTGAAGCCGCCGGTCTCGCGCTCGTAGATCGACACGCCGATGATGTCGGCGGGCAGCATGTCGCTCGTGAACTGGATGCGCTGGAACTGAAGCCCCAGCGCGCGCGCGAGAACGTGGGCGAGCGTCGTCTTCCCCACGCCGGGCAAATCCTCGATCAGCAGATGCCCGCGCGCGAGCAGGCAGGCGAGCGCGAGGCGCACCTGCTGTTCCTTCCCCAGGATGATGCCGCCGGCGGCTTCGATCGCCCTCTCGATCGGCCCCTGCAGCACGCTTGACGGTGCTATTTCGGCTTTTTTGAGGAGCATCCCTCGGCGATTGTACGCCATGGGATATGATGAATCGTGATGCGTACTGCACTCGTGACGCATGCCGAATGCCTCAGGCACGACATGGGCGCCCATCATCCCGAGCAGCCGGCGCGCCTCAGCGCGATCGAGGACCAGTTCATCTCTTCGGGCATCGCCGATTACCTCGCGCGCTATGAGGCGCCGCTTGCGAGCGACGAGCAGCTCGAGCGCGTGCATCCGCGTGAATATGTGCGCGCGATCCGCGAAGTCGCTCCCTCCGAGGGCACGGTGCACCTCGATCCGGACACGGCGATGAATCCGCACACGCTGCACGCTGCGCTGCGCGCGGCCGGCGCCGGCGTGCTCGCCACCGATCTCGTGCTGAAGGGCGAGGCAAGTTCCGCTTTCTGTCCTGTGCGTCCGCCGGGGCATCACGCATGCCGGACAAGAGCGATGGGTTTTTGCATCTTTAACAATGTTGCGGTCGCCGCGCGGCACGCGGTGAAGGCGCACGGGCTGAAGCGCGTCGCGATCATCGACTTCGACGTGCATCACGGCAACGGCACCGAGGACGTCTTCTCGGACGACGAGCACGTGCTGATGGCGTCGATCTTCCAGCACCCGTTCTATCCGTACAGCGGCACCGAGGACCCGGCGCCCAACATGCACAACGTGCCGCTCGCCGCCGGCGCCGGCGGCAAGGAGCTGCGCCGCGCCGTCAGCGAGGTGTGGCTGCCGGCGCTGGAGAGATTCAAGCCGCAGCTCGTGTTCTTCTCCGCCGGTTTCGACGCGCATGTCGAGGACGACATGGCGATGCTGCGCTTCGTCGACAGCGACTACCGCTGGGTGACCGAGCGGGTGGCCGACATCGCGCAGCGCCACGCGGCGGGCCGCATGGTGTCGCTGCTCGAGGGCGGCTACGCCTTGGACGCGCTCGGACGCAGCGCGGTGCAGCACGTGCGCGTGCTCGCCGGCCTCAATTCCTAAAGAGCTCCACCGCTGCGTCATCGAACGCGTCGGCGCTGGCGATGCGCACGGCAGGCGCGTTCGCGAGCTCCGGGAAATTGCGCGTCGATGAGCGCTGGTACGCCGGGTCGTAGTGCTCGCGCAGGAGCCGCGCGACGAACTCGCGCCAATCGCCTTTGGCGGCGAGCGCTTTCCACTGGGAGATCTTCTCCCTGCCGTGGAGCGCGATAAGGCAGTCGAGCTGCGCCTCGAGCGCCGTGCGATCGGCGAGGAAGTGGCGATATTCGTCGAGCAGCAGCGTGACGCGAGTTGCGAGATCGGTCTGCAACACGATGCAGCGCGACGCACGCATGCGCGCCATCAGCGCCTCGGGCACCTGGATCTCGCCGATCTTCTTCGACTCGCCTTCGACGTAGACCGGCTGCCGGCGATCGAGCTTCTCGAGCTCCGCGAGCAGCAGGCTCTCGAACCACTTCTGCGTCGGCTGCGGCTCGTTCGGCAGGCCGCCGAGCACCGAGCCGCGATGCTGGGCGAGTCCCTCGAGGTCGAGCACCTGCGCGCCCGCGCGCGCGAGCGCGGCGAGGAAGCGGCTCTTGCCGCTGCCGGTCGGTCCGTGCACGACGGTGAAATCAAATTCACCGGGCAGTGTCGCTAATTGCTCTACAACCCAGCGCCGATAGGCGCGATAGCCGCCGGGCAGCGTCTCGGCCCGCCACCCGACCTCGCGCAGGATGTGCGCCATCGCGCCGGAGCGCTTGCCGCCGCGCCAGCAATAGATGAGCGGATGCCAGCCCTTATCTTTCTGGCGGAACAGCGCATCGATGTGCCGCGCGACGTTCTTCGCGATGAGCGAGGCGCCGAGCTTTTTCGCTTCGAAAGGCGACACCTGCTTGTAGAGCGTGCCGACCTCGGCGCGCTCGGCGTCGTCGAGCACCGGCGCAGAGACCGCGCCGGGAATATGGTCGAGCGCGTATTCGGCCGGCGTCCGCGCGTCGATGATTGTGTCGTAGTCCTTGTATTTCACCGGGGCCTAATATAACGTCGCAGGTCCCGATGTTCCTCCTCCAGCGCCTCGTCTCCGCGAGCTGTCGTTCGCTCGCCGCGATGATCGGCTGCGCGCTCACGCGCGGCCGGCGCGGGCGCGGCGGCCAATCGGGCAGCCCCGACGACGCGGCGGCGACTCATCTATCGGTCGCGCTCCGCCGCGCATTCTCCCCAGGAGCGATTCCATGAACCGCAGAAATTTCCTGAAGTCCACCACCGCCGCAGCGCTTGCGCAGTACGTGCCGCTGAGCATTGCGGCCGCCGAAGGCTGGCGCACATTCGAGACCGTGACGCGAGTCGAGATCCGCGACGCGTTCGGCATCGCGCGTGCCTGGGTGCCGCTGCCGCTCGTGGCGCAGAACGACTGGCAGAAGACGCTCGATAACTCCTGGTCCGGGAACGCCGCGCGCGCCGACGTCGTGCACGACGGCAAGTACGGCCTCGAGATGCTCTACGTCGAGTGGCCGGAGAAGGAAATGAACCCGGTGATCGAGATCACGAGCCGCTTCATGACGCGCGATCGCGCGGTGGACTTCGCCGCTGCCGGCAATGCCGATCTGTCGGCGGCCGACCGCCAGTTCTTCACGTCGCCGACCGAGCTCATTCCGACCGACGGCATCGTCAGGAAGACTGCGCTCGGGATCACGCGCGGCGCGAAGACCGACGTCGACAAAGGGCGCGCGATCTACGAGTGGATCGTCGACAACACCTTCCGCGACCCGAAGACGCGCGGCTGCGGCGTCGGCGACGTGAGGACCATGCTCGAGAGCGGCAACCTCGGCGGCAAGTGCGCGGACCTGAATGCGCTCTACGTCGGCCTTGCGCGCTCCGTGGACCTGCCGGCGCGCGACGTCTACGGCATCCGCGTGGCGCCGTCCAAGTACGGCTACAAGAGCCTCGGCGCCGGCTCGCCGAACATCACCAAGGCGCAGCACTGCCGCGCCGAGTTTTTCGCGCGCGGCCATGGCTGGGTGCCGGTCGATCCGGCCGACGTGCGCAAGGTCGTGCTGGAAGAGCCGCCGGGCAACCTCACGATCGGCGATGAGAAGGTACGCGCGGCCCGCAAGCGCCTTTTCGGCAGCTGGGAGATGAACTGGCTCGCCTACAACATGGCGCACGACGTCAAGCTGCCGAAGGCGACCAAGGCGCCGCAGAAGCCCTTCCTCATGTACATCAACGCCGAGTCCGACGGCGAGCTGCGCGACGAGCTCGAGCCGGACAGCGTGCGCTACACGATCACTTCTCGCGAGCTCAGCGCCTGATGCTGCGCTTCCTGGCGGCGGCGCTCGGCGCAGCGCTCGCCGTTGCCGCGGCAGCGGCGGAGCTCAAGCCCTGGACCGGCGGCCCGACGCCTGAGCTCGCGCTGCAGGACCTCGCGGGCAAGGAGCACAAGCTCGCCGACTATCGCGGCAGCGTGGTGCTGGTGAACTTCTGGGCGACGTGGTGCGTGCCCTGCCGCGAGGAGATGCCCTCCCTCGACAAGCTGAGGAGCTCGCTCAAGGGGAAGCCCTTCGAAGTGCTGGCGGTGAACCTCGCCGAGCCGCTCTCGCGCATCGAGAAATTCGCCGCCACGGTGCCGGTCGGCTTTCCGCTGCTGCGCGACCGCGACGGCGCGGCGAGCAAGGCGTGGAAGGCGAAGCTCCTGCCCGCGAGCTTCCTCATCGGCCGCGACGGCCGCATCCGCTATGTCGCCTACGGCGAGCTCGACTGGTCGAGCGATGCGGTGCGCGAGCGGGTTGTGGAGCTCCTCAATTGAAGCGCTTCGCGCACCACGCGCGCGAGCGCCGCGCGCTCCGCTGCGGGCGCGAAGAGCTTGCGCCGCATGCGCAACGCGCTCTGCAACTGCCGGTAAAACCTGGCGTCATGCCTGGCGCGGCCGATCAGCTCGGCGAGCGCTGCGTCGTCGGCAACCGGGTAGTAGCCCGGATAGCGCTCACCCAGCATGCCGATGTTGCCGGGCATGCGCGAGGCGAGCACCGGCGTGCCGATGCGCGCGGCTTCCGCGACGACGTTCGCGCCCCCTTCCATCACCGAGCTCACCACCAGCAGATGGCTCTTCGCCATCCACGCGAGCGTGCGCTCGTGCGCAAGGCCGCCGAGCCAGCGGTAGCGCGGCTCGCGCTCGGCCCACTCTTTCGCCTCGTGGGCGAAGCGCTCGTCGAGCGCCTCGCCGATCTGCACGAGCTCCAGTTCCTTGTCGGGCAGCCGCGCGAGCGCAGCCGCCGCGCGCATCGGATCCTTCTCCGCGCGCAGGTGCGCGACCACGGCGATGCGAAAAGGCCTGGCCGGCGGCCGATGGGCGATGCGCGGCTCGGCCGACTGGTAGACGACGCGGGTCTTCGCGCGCAGCGGCGGCGCGAGCTCATTCAGCGCCGCCTCCTGCAGCACGATCAGGCGGTCGGCGAGCTCGAGCGATTCGCGTGCCTCCGGCGAGTCGGGCAGGTCGCGGTAGAGATCGGTGCCGGTCAGCGTCACGACAAGCGGCGCCGCGCCGCGCTCCCGGCGATAGCGCGCAATCGAATCGTGGCTGCGCCGCGCGTGCAGCGCGACGAGCGCATCGCAGGCGTCTCCCTGCCATTGCACGGCGACGTTGACACGGTGGCTGCTTTTGCGCAGCAACGCCGCCCAGCGCAGCGCCGTGTGCCGGTTGCCGTTGCGCAACCCGGCGCCGGCGGGCGTGACGATGAATAAGCGCGCCATCGACACATTATCGTCGGATCTCATCGCCGCCCGGGATCACTTCGCGCAAGTCACCGCCGGGATCACTGGCGAGCAGCTGCTCGGTCCCAAGCTCGCGATCGTCAACCCGCCGCTCTGGGAGATCGGCCACGTCGGCTGGTTCCAGGAGCACTGGTGCCTGCGCTGGCCCATGGGACGAGATGCGGGCAAAGCGCTCGCGCCGTCACTCCTGCCGAACGCCGACGTGCTCTATAACTCCTCCACCGTCGCGCACGACACGCGGTGGGATCTGCCGCTGCCGAGCCTGGCGGCAACGCGCGCCTATTTGAGTGCGGTGCTGGAGCAAACACTGAACCGCCTCGCGCGCGAGCCGGAGAACGAGTCGCTCGCCTACTTCGTGCGCCTCGCGACGCTCCACGAGGACATGCACGCCGAGGCGCTGCACTACACCCACCAGACGCTTGGCTACGCCGCACCCGAATTCCGACCCCGGGTCGCAATTAATTCCGACCCCGGGTCGGAATTCCTGCAGTTTCCCGGCGGCGCATTCCGTCTTGGTGCCGAGCGCGATGAGGAGCGCTTCATCTTCGACAACGAGAAGTGGGCGCACGACGTCGAGATAGAGCCGTTTGCGATCGCTGCGCGGCCGGTGACCAATGCGCAGTACGTGGAGTACGTCCAAGGCGGCGGAACGGTACCGCGCTATTGGCGCAAGGCGGACGGCGAATGGCAGGAGCGGCGTTTCGACCGCTGGCAGGCGCTCGCGCTGGACGAGCCGGTGCGGCACGTGAGCTGGAACGAGGCGCAGGCGTATTGCCGCTGGGCGGGCGAGCGGCTGCCGACCGAAGCGCAATGGACCTGCGCGGCGCGAGCCATGCAATGGGGCGACCTGTGGGAGTGGACCGCAAGCACGTTCGCGCCGTTTCCCGGCTTCAGCGCCGATCCGTACGCGGACTATTCGCAGCCGTGGTTCGGCACGCACAAGGTGCTGAAGGGCGCGAGCTTCGCCACGCCGCCGCGCGTCGCAGCCGCGACGTTCCGCAATTTCTATACGCCCGATCGCGCCGACATCTTCGCGGGTTTTCGCACTTGTAGAATGGACGCACGATGAACGCACCTGAAAAAATCAGGCTCACCGAGTACAGCCACGGCGGCGGCTGCGGCTGCAAGATCGCTCCCGCCGTGCTCTCCGAGATCCTCGCGGCGACGCCGATCCGCGGCCTGCCGAAGGATCTGCTCGTCGGCCTCGAGACGGCGGACGACGCCGCGGTCTATCGGCTGAACGACACGCAGGCGATCGTCGCCACCACCGATTTCTTCACGCCGATCGTCGACGAGCCGCACGACTTCGGCCGCATCGCCGCCACCAACGCCATCTCCGACATCTACGCGATGGGCGGCCGGCCGATCATGGCGCTCGCCATCGTCGGCATGCCGCTCGAGAAGCTGCCGCTCGCGGTCGTCGGCCGGATCCTCGCCGGCGGCGAGGAAGTGTGCGCGCAGGCCGGCATCCCGATCGCCGGCGGCCACTCGATCGATACGCTCGAGCCGATCTATGGCCTCGTGGTGCTCGGGCTGGTGCATCCCGACAAGGTGAAGCGCAACAGCTCCGCGAAAGCCGGCGACGCGCTGGTCCTCGGCAAGCCGCTCGGCATCGGCATCCTCTCGGCGGCACTGAAGAAAGGGAAGCTCTCGCCGTCGGGCTACGCCGAGATGCTGAAGTGGACCACGCGGCTCAACACGCCCGGCCAGGCGCTCGCCGAAATGACGGACGTGCACGCGCTCACCGACGTCACCGGCTTCGGGCTCGCCGGGCATCTTCTCGAAATGTGCCGCGGCGCGCGCCTTGGCGCCGAGGTGAAGTTCGACGCGCTGCCGCTGATCGCCGAGGCGCTCGACTGGGCAAAGCAGGGCATCGCCACCGGAGCGTCCGAGCGCAACTGGAACAGCTATGGGCGCGAAGTCGATCTGCCCGCCGGTTTCGCCGATTGGCAGAAGAAGCTCATCACCGATCCGCAGACGAGCGGCGGGCTGCTGGTCGCGTGCGCGCCGCCGGCCGTGCCACGCGTGCTCAAGGAATTCGGCGGCGAGGCACGCGAGATCGGCCGCCTGGTCGCCGGCGCGCCGAAGCTTCGTTTTACGTAACCTCAACATCGTCGCCCCCGCGAAAGCGGGGGCCCAGTTGTTATGAATTCCCGCTTGCGCGGGAACGACGCCTTAATTCTTAAGCAGCGGCCGCAGCCCGCGCCAGACGCGCTCGAGGATCAGCGGCTGCACTTCCGCGGTCGGATGGATGCGATCGGGCTGGAAATATTCCGGCTTCTCGGCGATGCCTTCGAGAATGAAAGGCGCGAGCGCGACGCGATAGCGCTTCGCCACCTCGGCAAACGCGTTTTCGAACGCCTGCGTGTAGTCCGGCCCATAGTTCGGCGGCATGCGCATGCCGACCAGCAGCACGCGCGCGCGGGCTTTCTTGCAGCGCTCGACGATCGCGCCGAGGTTCGCCTTGATCTGCGCAATCGGCAGCCCGCGCAGGCCGTCGTTGCCGCCGAGCTCGACGATCACCACCGCCGGGTGATGGCGCGCGAGCAGCTCGTCGACGCGCGCGCGGCCGCCGGCGGTAGTGTCGCCCGAGATGCTCGCATTTACGACGCTATAATCGTGCCGTTCCCGCTTCAGCCGCTCCTCGAGCAGCGCCACCCAGCCTTGCGTTTGCGCGAGGCCGTACGCCGCTGACAGGCTGTCGCCAACGACAAGGATGGATTTCTCCGCCGCCGCGGCGCTGAGCGCCAACAGCATGCAGAAGACAGCGAGCGTTCTCGCGGCGAAGCGCATTGGCAAGACGGTGAAGAGCGGCGATGCCGAGCTCGTCATTCTGCGCGACATCGATCTCGCGGTCACGCCCGGCGAGGCGCTGGCGGTGGTCGGCGCCTCCGGCTCGGGCAAATCGACGCTGCTCGCGCTGCTCGCGGGACTCGACACGCCGACGAGCGGCACGGTGATGCTGGATGGAATCGATCTCTTCTCGCTCGACGAAGACGAGCGCGCGCAGCTGCGCGGTCGCGTCCTCGGTTTCGTGTTCCAGTCGTTCCAGCTCCTGCCCGCGCTCACCGCGCTCGAGAATGTCATGCTGCCGCTCGAGCTCGCGTACGCCGACGACGCCGAGGCGCGTGCGCGCGAGATGCTGCTGCGCGTCGGTCTCGGCGAGCGGTTGAACCATTACCCGAAGCACCTTTCCGGCGGCGAGCAGCAGCGCGTGGCGCTGGCGCGCGCCTTCGTGGTGCGGCCGAAGCTGCTGCTTGCCGACGAGCCGACCGGCAGCCTCGATGCGCACTCCGGCGCGCAGATCATCGAGCTCCTGTTCGAATTGAACCGCGAGCAGGGCACCACGCTCGTGCTGGTCACGCACGACGAAGCGCTCGCCTCGCGCTGCACGCGCATCTTGCGCCTGGCCGGCGGCCGCATCGCATGACCCGCGCCTGGCGCATGCTGCGCCGGGACTGGCGCGCGGGCGAGCTCGGCATCCTCGCCAGCGCGCTCGTCATCGCCGTCGCGGCGGTCACCAGCGTCGGCTTCTTCGCCGACCGCGTGAGCCAGGGGCTCGAGCGCGACGCGCACAAGCTCCTCGGCGCCGACGTGGTGCTGATCGCCGACCATCCGTGGAGCGCTGCCATGGTCGAGCGCGTGCAGCGCGCGGGCGCGCAAGCCGAGGCGCTCAACTTCGTCAGCATGGCGCTCGCCGGCGGCGAAGCGCAACTCGCCGGCGTAAAGGCGGTGAGCGAGAACTATCCGCTGCGCGGCCGGCTGCGCATTGCCAATGCGCCCGGCGCGCCGGATGCAGAAGCGAGCCGCGGGCCCGAGCGCGGTACCGTGTGGCTCGAAGAGCGCCTGATCAGCGCGCTCAACGCGCCGGTCGGCGCGAGCATCCGCCTTGGCAGCTCGCGCTTTCGCGTGGCGGCGGTGCTGACGCTCGAGCCCGAGCGCGGCGCGAACTTCTTCAACCTCGCGCCGCGCCTGATGATGAACGTCGCCGATGTGCCGGCCACCGGCCTCGTGCAGCCGGGGAGCCGCATCTGGTACTACCTCTATGGCGCGGGCGAGCCGGAGAGAATGAAGGCGCTCGAGCAGGCGATGAAAAGCGAACTCGCGCGCGGCGAGCGCATCGAGACGCTCGAGTCCGGCCGGCCCGAGCTGCGCGCGCCGATCGAGCGCGCGCAGCGCTTCCTCGCGCTGACCGCGCTCCTCGCCGCGGTGCTCGCCGGCGTCGCCATCGCGCTCGGCACGCGGCGCTACGTCGAGCGCCATCTCGACGCCTGCGCGGTGATGCGCTGCCTTGGCGCGACGCAGGGCGCGCTGGTGCGCCTCTACGCCGGCGAATTCGCGCTCCTCGGCCTCGCCGCCTGCGCGCTCGGCGCCGCGCTCGGCTATGTCGCCCAGGCCGGCGTCGGCGCGGCGCTCGCGCGCGTCATCCGCGCCGACCTGCCGCTCGCGACGCCGTGGCCGGCGCTGCAAGGCCTGCTCGTCGGGCTCGTGCTGCTGCTCGGCTTCGCGCTGCCACCGCTCCTGCAGCTCAAGAACGTACCGGCGCTGCGCGTCATCCGCCGCGAGTCCGGCGCGCCCAAGCGCGTCACGCTCGCCGCCTATGCGATCGGCTTCGCTGCACTGTCGGCGCTGCTCGTCTGGCAGGCGGGCGAGCTCAAGCTCGGTGCCTACGTCGTTGGCGGCTTTGCCGGCGCGGTGCTGGTCTTCTATGGCGTCGCATGGGCGGCGCTCGCGCTTCTCAGCCGGCTGCGCGTGCGCAATCGCCCGCTGCGCTACGGGCTCGCCAACCTGCGCCGCCATGCGCGCGGCAATGCGCTGCAGGTGGCAAGCCTCGCGCTCGGGCTTACCGCGGTGCTGCTGCTCACGTTCACGCGCAACGATCTGGTTGCGGCGTGGCGCCGCACCGCGCCGCCGGACGCGCCGAACCGCTTCCTGCTGGGCGTGCAGCCCGATCAGGTGGCGACGGTCAAAGGCTTCCTGCGCACGCACGGCCTCGGCGAGCCCGAGCTCTATCCGATGGTGCGCGGGCGCGTGGTCGAGCGCAACGGACATCCGGTGAGCGAATCCGCCTACAGCGACGAGCGCGCGCGGCGGCTGATCGAACGCGAGTTCAACCTCTCGTACATGGACGAGCTGCCGGCGCACAACGCAATCGCCGCGGGCCGCTGGCTCGATCCGCAGGGCGATGGGCTCTCGGTGGAGCAGGGCATCGCCGAGCGGCTGGGCTGGCAACTCGGCGACCAGCTCACCTTCAACATCGCCGGCGAGCTGATGCGCGGCCGCGTCACGTCGCTCAGGCGCCTGCGCTGGGATTCGATGAAGGTCAACTTCTTCGTCATCGCGCCGCCGCGGCTGCTCGAGAAATTCCCGGTGAGCTACATCAGCGCCTTCCGCGTGCCGCCGGGCAAGGAGCGTGCGGTCAATGAGCTCGTCGCCGCGTTCCCCAACGTGACGCCGGTCGATATCGGCGCGCTCCTGCGCCAGGCGCAGGCGGTGCTCGACCAGCTTATTGCCGCAGTGCAGTTCATCTTCCTCTTCGCGCTCGGCGCCGGACTGCTGGTGCTCTATGCGGCGCTGCTCGCGACCGAGGACGAGCGCCGGCGCGAGGCGGCGGTGATGCGCGTCTATGGTGCCTCGCGCGCACAGGTTGCCGGCGCGCAGCGCGTCGAGTTCCTGGCGATGGGCGTGCTGGCGGGCGTCCTCGCCACCGTGGGCGCGGCGGTGATTGGACAGATCATCGCGCGGCGCATCTTCGAGCTCGATCTCACGCCGAGCACCCCGCTCCTTGTCGCCGGCCCGCTCGCCGGGCTCGCCCTGCTTGCCCTCAACGCCTGGCTCTCGGCGCGCAAGGTGGTGCGCGCGGCACCCGCCCTGACGCTGCGCGAATCGATGTAGTGGTAACCGAGTCTGTGGTGCGGACAGCGGTCGCGCGGGCCCTGGCGAGCGGCGCACTGCAGCCGATTGCCACGCAAACCGAGGTGATCGAGGGCTTCGTCGTACGCGCCGCCTCGACCATTGCCGCCAAGGCGGCGGCGCCGCAGCGTGCTGATCCGCTGGGCGACTACGAGCCCGACCTCTTCGTCGGCGATGTCGGCAGTGCCCACTATGCGCTGCTCAACAAGTATCCGGTGGTCAGCAATCACCTGCTTATCGTGACGCGTCGCCTCGCGGCGCAAGAGGAGCTGCTCGACGCCGGCGATTTTCGGGCGCTGGCGGCGCTCATGGCCGAGCTCGACTGGCTCGCGTTCTACAACGCCGGACGCGACGCCGGCGCCAGCCAGGCGCGCAAGCATCTGCAGCTCGCGCCGGCTGCGATGCCGCTGGAACCGCTCATCACCCGCGGCGCGCTGCCCTTTCGCCATGGCTACGCACCGCTCGCGGGCCTGGACGACATGTATCGCGTCTATGGCGAGCTCATCGCGCAGTCGCCGGCGGCGCCGTACAACCTGCTCGCAACGCGCCGCTGGATGCTCGTCGTGCCGCGCCGACAGGAGCGCTACGAGACGATCTCGGTAAATGCGCTCGGCTTCGCGGGTTCGCTGTTTGTACGCAACAGCACCGAGCTCGAGGCCGTGCGCCGCGCCGGTCCGGTGAATGTGCTGCGCGCGGTCACGCTAGAATGACCGCATAAGATGGAAATAGCGGTAATCCTGCTTCTCGGTCTCGTCATCGGTACGGCAGCCGGCTGGTTCTTCAGGTCCCGCGCAACAGCGCCGGACGTCGCGCTCATGCAGCAGCGCGCCGAGCAGGCGGAACGTCAGCTCGAGGAAACGCGCCAGCAGTGGAGCCAGAGCAGCCGGCAGCGCGACGCGGCGCTAGAGCAGTTGCGCGAGGAAACCAGCCGCCGCGCCGCGTTCGAGGCGCTCGCTGCCGGGATTCCCGACATGAACCGCGAGATCGAGGCGCGCAGCATGGGCATCGCGCAGCTGCAGCGCACGGTGCTCGAGGTCACGCGCGACAAGGAAGCGCTCGCGGCGACGATCGAAGCCGAGCGCAAGGGCTTCGAGCAGAAGCTGAAGCTGCTGGAGGACGCCAAGGCGGCGCTCTCCGATGCATTCAATGCGCTCTCGGCGAACGCGCTGAAGAGCAACTCGGAGGAGTTCATCAAGCTCGCGCAGACTTCCGTCGCCCCGGTGCGCGAGGCGCTGGCGAAATTCGAGGCCAAGGTGCAGGCGCTCGAAGTGGCGCGCGAAGGCGCCTACCAGGGGCTGGTGCAGCAGGTGAGCCAGCTGCTGGATACCGGCAGGCAGCTCCGCTCGGAGACATCCAACCTGGTGCAGGCGCTACGCTCGCCGGTGATGCGCGGTCAGTGGGGCGAGATCCAGCTCCGGCGCGTGGTCGAGATGGCGGGGATGCTGAACTACTGCGACTTCCTCGAGCAGGAAACGGTGCGTACCGAGACGGGGAACCTGCGCCCGGATCTGATCGTCAAGCTGCCGGCGGGCAAGACCATCGTCGTCGATGCAAAGGCGCCGGTCGCGCAGTTCCTGGACGCGATGGCGCTCGCCGACGAGGTCGAGCGCAAGTCGAAGCTCCAGGCGTTCGCGCGGCTGGTGCGCGACCGGGTCGGCGAGCTCGGCCGCAAGTCCTACTGGGACCAGTTCGAGCACACGCCCGAGCTCGTCGTCATGTTCCTGCCCGGCGATCACTTCTACAGCGCCGCGCTGCAGGAAGATCCGGCGCTCCTCGAGTACGGCGTGGAGCAGAAGGTGCTGGTCGCGACGCCGGTGAATCTCATCGGCCTGCTACGCGCGATTGCCTATGGTTGGCGGCAGGAGGCGATCGCGGCCAATGCGAAGGAGATCAGCGAGCTCGGCGCCGAGCTCTACAAGCGCATCTCCGACCTCGGCGGCCACTGGATCGATCTCGGCCGCAATCTCACGCGCACGGTCGACGCTTTCAACAGCGCCGTCGGTTCGCTCGAGTCGCGCGTGCTGGTGAGCGCGCGACGCTTCCGCGAGCTCGGCGCAGCGTCGGCCGCCGTGGACATCGCGGCGGTCGAGCCGGTGGAAAAAGCGGCGCGCTCGCTCAAGGTGCTCGACATCAGCAGCGCTGCAAAGGACTAGGCAGGTCCGTTAGGGCTGTAGTCGTTCGGCGACAACATCCCGCTGATTCGAAACATCTTTTGGCGGAGAGAGCTTTCCGCTACCATCGCTGTCGAAAGGGGGGTGCTGGCGGCCCCCTTTTTGCTGCCCGCGCCTCACGCCAGACATGCCGCTATCGCTGCGCTTCGTTGTACCGCTCGCACTCGCGCTCGCTGCGATTGCGTACGCCGTCGTGCCGCTGGTCGACCGGCTCACGTTCCAGTGGTTCGTGCGCGACCTCGACGCGCGCGGCGCGCTGATCGCGCAGACGGCGCAGGAGCCGCTCTCCGAGCTGGTGCGCGATCCGCGCGGCGCCAAGGCGCGCGTGCAGCGCTACTTCGAGCGCATCATGCAGGGCGAGCGCATCTTCGCGATCGGCCTGTGCGATCGCGCCGGCCATCTCGCCTTCGCGAGTCCGACGTGGCCGCAGGCGGTGCGCTGCCCGCCGCCGGGCGACACGGAGGCGAGGAGCTGGGTGCTGCAGCTGAAGGACGGCCCGCTGCACGTCTCCGCGAATCCGGTCGCCGGCGACGCCGGGCCGCTCGGCAACCTGATGATCGTGCACGACATGAGCTTCGTCGAGCGGCGCAGCGCCGACACGAAGAAGTACGTGCTGTGGCTGTTCGCCGGCATCGCCGCGGTGGTCGCGCTCATCACGATGGTGATCGCGGAGATCAGCTGGCGCGGCTGGGTGGCGGGCATGAAGGCGCTGCTATCGGGCGAGACCTTGCTGCGCTCGCCGCTGGGACTCGCGAGCACGGCGCCGGAGCTGCGGCCGATTGCGCGCGACCTGCAGGCGCTGGTGCGCGACCTGGAAGCGGAGCGCGCGGGGCGCGATGAGAGCCAGACGACCTGGGGGCCCGAGGCGCTGCGGCGCATCCTGCGCCAGGACCTGAAAGGCGATGAAGTACTCATCGTTTCCAACCGCGAACCGTATGTGCACGTGAAGCGCAAGGACAACGTGATCGAGATCCAGCGCCCGGCGAGCGGGCTCGTCACCGCGCTCGAGCCGATCGTGCGCGCCTGCTCCGGCACCTGGATCGCGCACGGCGCGGGCTCCGCCGACCGCGAGACGGTGGACAAGAACGACCACGTGCTGGTGCCGCCCGACCGGCCCGCCTACCGCATCCGCCGCGTGTGGCTCTCGCCGGAGGAAGAGCAGGGCTACTACTTCGGCTTCGCCAACGAGGGCCTGTGGCCGCTCTGCCACATCGCGCATACGCGGCCGGTGTTTCGCGCGCCCGACTGGGATTACTACAAGAGCGTGAACCGCCGCTTCGCCGACGTGGTGGCCGACGAGGCGCGCACCGAGGATCCGATCATCCTGGTGCAGGACTATCACTTCGCGCTGCTGCCGCGCATGATCCGCGAGCGGCTGCCGCGCGCGACGATCATCACCTTCTGGCACATCCCGTGGCCGAACCCCGAGGCCTTCGGCATCCTGCCCTGGCGCGGGGAGATCCTCGACGGGCTGCTCGGCTCGTCGATCCTCGGCTTCCACACGCAGTTCCACTGCAACAACTTCTTCGACACCGTCGACCGGTTCCTGGAAGCGCGCGTCGACCGCGAGACGTTCTCCATCTCGTACGGCGGCGACACGACCGAGGTGCGCCGCTACCCGATCTCGATCGAATGGCCGCCCGCGGCGCTGCAGGTGCAACCCCCGGTCGCCGAATGCCGCACGCGCGTGCGCGAGCGCTTCGGCCTCGCCCAGGACGTGAAGCTCGGCGTCGGCGTCGATCGGCTGGACTACACGAAAGGCATATTGGAGCGCTTCAGCGCCATCGAGCGCCTGTTCGAGCTCGAGCCGCGCTGGATCGGCAAGTTCGCCTTCATCCAGGTCGCGGCGCCCTCGCGCAGCTCGATCGAGGAGTACCAGCAGCTCGACGTAAGAGTCCGCGCGCTCGCCGCACGAATCAACGAGCGCTTCGGCAAGGGCGACTACCAGCCGATCGTCCTCAGGATCGAGCACCACGACGCGGCGCAGGTCTACGAGCTCTACCGCGCTTCCGAGGTCTGCATCGTCTCGAGCCTGCACGACGGCATGAACCTGGTGGCGAAGGAGTACGCCGCCGCGCGCGACGACGAGCAGGGGGTGCTGATCCTCTCGCAGTTCACCGGCGCCGCGCGCGAGCTCGCCGAGGCGCTGATCGTCAACCCCTACGATTTCGAGCAGAGCGCCGCCGCGCTGCATCTCGCGCTGACCATGTCGCCGGACGAGCAGCGCGCGCGCATGCGCAGCATGAGGAACCTGGTGCAGGAGTTCAACGTCTTCCGCTGGGCGGGGCGCATGCTGCTGGACGCCGCGCGCATGCGCCACCGCACGCGCGTGCTCGCACGAACGCGGACGGCACGCCGCCAGGCAGACGCCGCCTAGCAGGATGGCGAGCGCCTTGCCACCGCTGCGGACGGACTCGGCGTTCTTCCTCGACATCGACGGGACGCTCCTCGACATCGCGCCGACGCCGAAGTCGGTACACACCGCGAAGGCGGACTGGAAGCTCGTCGCCGCGCTCTACGACAGGGCGGACGGCGCGCTCGCGCTGGTCTCGGGCCGCTCGCTGGCCATGATCGACGAGCTGTTCGCGCCGCTCAGGCTGCCGGCCGCCGGCCAGCACGGCGTCGAGCGACGCGACGGGCACGGCCGCGTGCACAAGCCGCGCGTGCCCAGCGATGTCCTCGGCCGCGCCGCCGAGACGATCCGCGCCTTTGCCGAGCGCCACGCCGGGCTCGTGTTCGAGAACAAGGGCTACAGCATGGCGCTGCACTATCGCCTCGCGCCGCATCTCGCGGGCGCGGCGCACGCGGTGGTGCGCGAGGCGGCGCGCGCGCTCGGCGCGGGCGTCGAAGTGCAGCGCGGCAAGATGGTGGCCGAGCTGAAGCCGGCCGGCCACGACAAGGGCCGGGCGATCGCCGCCTTCATGCGCGAGAAACCCTTTGCGCGCCGGGTGCCGGTGTTCCTGGGCGATGACCTCACCGACGAGCACGGCTTCCGCGTGGTGCAGGAGCTTGGCGGCCACGCCGTCAAGGTCGGCAGCGGCCCGACGATCGCGCGCTGGCGGCTCGCGAATCCGGCCGCGGCGCGCGCCTGGCTCCAGGACTGGCTCGCGCAGTGCGCCTAGACGATCATCGCGGGATCGCCGCAATCACCGAAAAGCAGGCGCACTACGTCGCCATCGTCGCCATGCTGGTCGGGCTGGTGGCCTGCCTCGAGCTCGGCCTGATCGGCGCGCTGCTCGGCGGGCTGCTGGTGCACGAGCTGGTGCACGCGATCGCGCCGCGCATTACCTACGGCGCACGCGGCGCGACCGGCGCGCGCATGGTGAGCGTCGGGCTCATCGCCACGCTCGTGATCGGCGCGCTGGTGGCCGCGGGCTTCGGCGCCTCGGCGCTCTTCCGCAGCGAGGGCGCGAGCCCGGCCGCGCTGCTCGATCGTCTCGCCGACATCATCGCCACCTCGCGCGGCTCGCTGCCGCAATGGATCGGACAGTACGTGCCGGAGGACGCCGAGACCCTGCGGCAGACGATCGTCGACTGGCTGCACGCGCACGCCGCCGAGCTGCAGCACGCCGGCCAGACCTTCGGCGTCACGCTGCTGCACATCCTCATCGGCATGGTGATCGGCGCGATCATCTGCTTGCGCGAGGCGCGCGGCGTGCGCCACAAGACCGTGCTGCTGCGCGAAGCATCCGAGCGCGTGCGCACGCTCGCGCAAGCCTTTCGCAGCGTCGTTTTCGCGCAGGTGAAGATCTCCGCCATCAACACCGTGCTCACGGCGATCTACCTCGCCGCCGTCCTGCCGTTGCTCGGAGTGCAGCTGCCGTTCACCAAGGCGCTGATCACGCTCTGCTTCATCGGCGGGCTGCTGCCGGTGTTCGGCAACCTGATCTCGAACACCGTGATCGTCATCGTCAGCCTGACGCAGGGCTTCGCCGTCGCGGTGGGCTCGCTTGTCTTTCTCATCGTGATCCACAAGCTCGAGTACTTCCTCAACGCCCGCATCGTCGGCGGCGAGATCAAGGCCGCCGCGTGGGAGCTGCTCTGCGCGATGCTCGCCTTCGAAGCGGCGTTCGGCGTGCCGGGACTGATTGCAGCCCCGATCTTCTACGCCTATGGCAAGGCCGAGCTGCGCCAGCTCGGCCTGATCTGACTAGCGCGCGCCCTGGCCCGCGGGCTCGGTCTCCTCGCGCAGGCGCGCGACGCGCGGCCCGGCACGGCGATCCTGCGCCGCACGTGCGATGTCGTCTTCGAGCACGATGTCCGCCGCCCTGAGAAAAATTTGCTGCGGCAGCCGCGCCTTGCCGTCGACCCACAGCTTCAGGCTGTGGCCTTCGATGCCCAGGCGCTGGCAGAGCGCGCTCCAGCCGCCGCAGATTTCGGCCGCACGCCCGAGCAGCTTTCCCTGGAACGCCAGCATGGCATCGCCTTGCAATGCAACCGGCGTGCCTGAGGATTGGGTCACGGCGTGCGGCCCACTTCCCTTGGTAGTCTTCCACTCGCCATGGCACCGGATCAAAGCGACGCCCTCCCCCCGTTTTCTCGCCTCGAGCGCTTGATCGAGCTTTTCCTGGTCGTCGCGATGATCTACCTGACCCTGGCGGTCATGGCGCCATAACCGCCGACATCTGAGATCTACAGCAGATTTACAGCTGGGGAAGCACACAGCCTCAACAGCCCGCCGGGAATAGTCGAGCCTTGCTTCTACTGAGAGCTTGTGCGTTTACGCACACCTGTCGCGCGGTGCTGGCACGCCCCGTCAAGAACTAGAAATCAGAATCTGCCAAGCTGACGCCCGTGCCAATGCATCGCTCCACGAGCGTTCGCCCGACGAAGATCAACGATTATCTCGACGCGGCGAAGACGGTCCTTCGCTGCCGAACAGACGCAGAGCTCGCGTTGCGGCTTCGCGTGCAGCACGGCCGCATCAGCAACTATCGGAGCGGGAGAGCGTTCCCGAACGTTGATATGGCGCGATTGATCGCCGCGGTCCTTGACCTGCGACCAGCGACAGTGATCAGCGACATACGCAGGCAGAGAGTGATGCGCCGGAAGCGACTAGCAGCGTCAACGCCCTCCTAGCCTTCACCGGAAATGTCACAAGGCGAAAAACAAGGGCTTGCAAACCAACAGCGCCTGCTAAGAGAGGCCACCGGCTTATTCGGCCGCAAAGCGATCGCTGAAGGCCTGAGGATCAGCGAAGCAACGCTCGATGGTTGGATGAGCGGTAGCTCCGAGATGCCGGACACAACGCTGCTCGCATTAGCCCATCTGCTCGTCAGGCTGGCCGGGAAAGACCGCAAGTAGAGCCCTGTAGCCGGCCCTCAAATTGCTATTTCGGGGCCGAAAGGAAGCAAGCACTTGCGGATGGGTGTTGACCTGGGCGGGACGAAGATCGAGCTCGCCGTATACGACGAGGAAGGCAAGGAGCGCCTGCGCCAGCGCGCGCCGACGCCGCACACGGGCTACGACGCGGCGCTCGACGAGCTCGCGCGGCTGATCCGCGATACCGAGCGCAAGGCTGGCGTGCGCTGCAGCGTTGGCGTCGGCATGCCGGGTGCGATCTCGCCGCGCAGCGGCCGCGTCTTCAATGCCTACAACACGCCGTTCAATGGCCGCCGGCTCAAGCATGACCTGGAGGAAAAGCTCGGGCGCGAGGTGCGCTTCGAGAACGACGCCAACTGCTTCGTGCTCTCGGAAGCGCTCGACGGCGCCGCGCGCGGCGCGGCGGTGGTGTTCGGCGCGATCCTCGGCACCGGCGCGGGCGGCGGCATCGTCGTCGATGGTCGCGTGATCCGCGGCCACAATGCCATCGGCGGCGAATGGGGGCACACGCCGCTGCCGTGGATGACGGCGGAAGAGTATCCGGGCCCGCCCTGTTTCTGCGGGCGGCGCGGCTGCATCGAGCAGTTCGTCGCCGGTCCGGCGCTCAGGCGCGAGATCGCCGCGCGCGGCGAGGAGCTCGCCAACGAAGTGCACGAGGATCGCCTGGCGCGTGCGTTCTCCATGGTGGTGAATTTCCTCGATCCCGACGTCATCGTGCTGGGCGGCGGGCTCTCGAACATCGAGCGCCTGTACACCACGGTGCCGCGCCTGCTGCCGAAATACGTCTACTCGCAGAGCGTCGACACCGCCTTCGTGCGCGCGGCGCACGGCGACGCGAGCGGCGTGCGCGGCGCGGCGATGCTATGGGGTTGAAGCGAGCGCGCTCGCGCACTGATGAATGCCCGAGGCGTAGCTCGCGAGGTCGCTGCGGCGGCCCGTCATTAAGTCGTCGAAGTGCCGCTGCACCCGTTTTCCCCAGCCGGCGATGCTCTCGACGAACGGCGCGCTTGGCCGATCACAGCCGTAGCTCCACGGATTGAAGGCGTACGCGGCGCTCACCAGATCGCTGCGTTCGATGCGCGTGATCTCTGCGACCAGCAGGACCGGCACCGGCACCACGACGTCGTGATAGGCAAGCCAGGCGCTCGCATCTTTCATGATGCCGGTCGAGGCGGGGTCGAAGCTGCGCACGCGCCGCTCGACGACCAGGCAGTCGTAGTGCGCGCGGTTGAGGCGGAAGAGCACGTTCTCGCGCGCCGCCGGCCGCTCGAGCACGGTGCTTGCCCAGACAGCGGCTTTGAGCCGCTCGCCATCGAGCTGCGCGAGGAACACGCTCACGACGCGCGCGTCCTCGATGCGTGTCGCGGCGAGCACGAACTCGCCCGCAGGAAGCGGGATCGCCTTGCCGGCAAGCTCGAACGAGCCGCTGACGACCGTCCCCGCCGGCGCGAGATGCAGGCTTTGCGCCACGCATGCCGCCGGCAGGCTCGCTTGCAGAGCCACGCTGATGGCCAGCAGCCGGGTCCGCTTCCACATGGCGGCGCTAGTCGCGCACGAGCGCCTTCTCGATGAGCGAGAGGTCGCGCACGAACTGCTTGAAGGCGAGCTCGCGGTCCGCTTCCTCCTGCACACGCAAGAGCGCCGACGGATGCAGCGTGGCGAAAACGTACGGCGCCAGGTGATTCTCGACGAACTGGCCACGCTGCGTCGAAACCTTGAAGCTCTTGCTGATCACCGCCTTGGCGGCAGTCGAGCCGAGGCAGACGATGACCTGCGGTTTCACCGCGGCGACCTCGGCTTCCAGCCACTGGTGGCAGGCGTCGATCTCGCGCTGCGCCGGCGTCTTGTGGAGGCGCCGCTTGCCGCGCAGCTCCCACTTGAAGTGCTTCACCGCATTCGTCACGTAGAGATGCTCGCGGTCGACGCCCGCCTCGGTGAGCGCCTTGTCGAGGAGCCGTCCGGCGGGCCCGACAAAAGGCAGGCCCTTCTTGTCCTCCTCGTCGCCCGGCTGCTCGCCGACCAGCATCACGCGCGCGTGCGGGTCGCCGGCGCCGAACACCGTCTGCGTCGCGTTGGCCCAGAGCGTGCAGTTCTGGCAGCCACGCGCTTCCTCGCGCAGCTCCTTCAAGGTCTTTGCCATCGCTCGTTAGAATGCCCAGCTTGAGAAAGATTGCAGTCCTCACGAGCGGCGGGGATGCGCCGGGCATGAACGCCGCCGTGCGCGCGGTCACCCGCGGCGCGCTTGCCCGGGGCTGGCAAGTGTATGCGGTGCGCAACGGCTACTCCGGGCTGCTCGAGGACGAGCTCGACCCGCTCGCCGCGCGCGATGTCGGCGGCATCATCCAGTCGGGCGGCACGATGCTCGGCAGCGCGCGCTGCCCGGAATTCGCCGAGCCTCCGGGGCGCGCCAAGGCGCTCGCCAGCCTGCGCAAGCATGCGATCGACGCGCTGGTCGTCATCGGCGGCAACGGCTCGCAGTCGGGCTCGGCAAGCCTCGCGCGCGAGGGCTTCGCAGTGGTCGGCGTGCCCTCCACGATCGACAACGATCTTTTCGGCAACGACGTCAGCATCGGCTGCGACACGGCGATCAACATCACGCTCGAGGCGGTCGACCGCCTGCGCACCACCGCGTCCTCGCATCGGCGCGCATTCGCGGTCGAGACGATGGGCCGCAACTGCGGCTACATCGCGCTGATGGCGGGCATCGCCGGCGGCGCGGAAGTGATCGCGCTGCCCGAGCATGAGCTCCTGCCGGCTGACGTCGCCGCGCGGCTGCGCGCGGCGCGCGAGCGCGGCAAGACGCACGCGCTGGCGGTGATCGCCGAAGGCGCGAAGTGCGGCGTGCACGAGCTCATGGAGTACTACGGTGCGCACCGCAAATCGATCGGCTTCGACCTGCGCGTCACGCGCCTCGGGCACGTTGTGCGCGGCGGCGCGCCGACCGCGGCCGACCGCGTGCTCGCGACGCGGCTTGGCGCCGCGGCGATCGCGACGCTCGCCGAAGGCATCCACGGCGTGCTCGTCGGCATGGTGAAGGGGGACATCGTCACCACGCCGCTCGTCGAGATTGCAGGACGCATGCGGCCGGCGGACGCGAGCTTGCTCGAGCTCGCAAGAACGATGGCGCTCTAGAATCCGAGCGCAAGGCACTTTGCGCTCTAGATCTTCAGGACGCGGTTGATGCCGGTGGTGAGCTTGCTGGCGCTCACGCCGTAAAGGTGCAGCGAGACGACGCGCGCGATGCCGCGGTTCGAGACCCGGTGCACCATCTTCTGCTCGACATCGGGATCGGCGAGCTGCCCCGCGCGATAGACCACTTTCTTGCGCAGCTCGCCCGCCTCGCTGAACTGCTCCTCCGTCAGGTCGCCCTCGGCCACGCCGAACATGCACCACACCTGATGGCGGTGCACGGCGCTCATCTGGCCGGGCAGCCACGTGATCGCGCTGATGACGAACGCGTCGTCCGGGTCGATGTACAGCAGATGGCGCATGTAGCCGGTCGGATCGCCGACGCGGTGCTCGGGCCGCA
>DASSLQ010000270.1:0-8889 GCA_035689325.1 Burkholderiales bacterium
ACTGGACGCATATACAGTATAGTCCGCGCATGGAGGTTGCGGACAAGTACAAAAAGCTAAACGCCGCGCAGCGCGCGGCCGCCTGTCATGGCGAGGGAGCGCTGCTCATCCTCGCGGGCGCGGGCACCGGCAAGACCAACACGCTCGCGCATCGCGTTGCGCACCTGATTCTGGGCGGCGTCAATCCGCAGCGCATCCTGCTGTTGACCTTTTCGCGCCGCGCGGCGCTCGAGATGACGCGCCGTGCGAGCCGCATCGTCGGCGAGCTGGCGACGCCGGTGCGACTGCCGTGGTCGGGAACGTTCCATTCCATCGCCAACCGCCTCATCCGCCGCCACAGCGCGCAGCTCGGCCTTTCGCCCAACTACAGCGTGCTCGACCGCGGCGATGCCGCCGATCTGATGGATCTCGTGCGCTTCGAGCTCGGCTTCTCGAAGTCCGAGCGGCGCTTTCCGCGCAAGGACACTTGCCTCGCGATCTACTCGCACCGGGTAAATACACAGGGCGCGCTCGCCGAGACGCTGGCGTCGTATTTCCCCTGGTGCGCGGAATGGGAAGCGGAGCTTACGCGCCTCTATCGCACCTACGTCGAACGCAAGCTCGCGAACCAGGCGCTCGACTACGACGACCTGCTGCTCTACTGGCACGCCATGCTCGGCGACGAGCGCCTCGCGCGCGAGATCGGCGCCGGCTTCGATCACCTCCTGGTGGATGAATACCAGGACACGAACCTGCTCCAGGCGGAGATCCTGCGCCGCCTGCGCTCCGACGGCCGCGGCCTCACGGTCGTCGGTGACGACGCGCAGGCGATCTATTCGTTCCGCGCCGCTACCGTCGAGAACATCCGCAGCTTCGCTGCCACTTATGGCGCCGCGACCGTCAACCTCGAGGACAACTATCGTTCTACGCAGCCCATCCTGGACGCGGCGAATGCGCTCATCGGCAAGCGGCTCCGTTCTGCCCGCGGCAGTGGCGCGAAGCCGCGCTACGTGAGCGTGGCGGACGATGCCGGGCAGGCGGACTACGTTGTGCATCATGTACTGGCGCAGCGGGAAGCGGGCGTGCCGCTGCGCCGTCAGGCGGTGCTCTTCCGCAGCTCGCATCACAGCGACGTGCTTGAGCTCGAGCTCGTGCGCCGGAACATTCCGTACGTGAAGTACGGCGGCCTCAAGTTCCTGGAGGCCGCGCACGTCAAGGATCTGCTGGCGCTCCTGCGCTGGGCGGACAACCCCAGGAACCGCATCGCGGCTTTCCGCGCGTTGCAGTTGCTGCCTGGCGTTGGACCCGCCACGGCACAGAGCGCGTACACCCGGTTCGAAATCAACGGCTGGGCATCGCTTGCGCCGCTGGATCCGGCGCTCGCAGACTTGCTCGGCTCGCTGGCGCAGCCCGACGCGCCCTGGGCGGGACAGGTGGCGCGCGTGCGCGAATGGTACGAGCCGCATCTCGAGCGCATTTATGAGCAGGCGCAGGTCCGCGCCGCGGATCTCGTCCAGCTGGAACGCATCGCCGGCAATTTCGCGAGCCGTGAAACGTTCCTCACCGAGCTCGCGCTCGATCCGCCGGCGGCGACCAGCGATCTCGCAGGCAGCCCGCAGCTGGATGAGGACTATCTGATCCTCTCCACGGTGCACTCGGCAAAGGGGCAGGAGTGGGATGCGGTGTACGTGCTCAACGTGGCGGACGGCAGCTTCCCGTCGGAGTTTGCGACCGGCAGCGCCGCGCTCATCGAGGAGGAAAGGCGGCTGCTGTACGTGGCGATGACGCGCGCGAAGCGCGAGCTCGATCTGATCGCGCCGCTCAAGTACTACGTCACGCAGCAATCACGCATGGGCGATCGCCATGTGTATGGGGCGCGCAGCCGCTTCCTCACGAGCGCGGTGATGGCGTGCCTCGAGAGCCGCGCCTGGGACGAAAAACCGGCGCTTGACGTGGCGACAAGGCTGCGCGCCATGTGGTGATTTCCGCCAGTGGACGAATCCCGACAAAAAATTTTTGCCGGGCAGTCTTGTAGTCGGGTGGGCTTGTAGTGCTTGCGTCCTGAAGCCGGGCGTGAGCGTGCGGTATGTCACTGATCGCAAAGCACTGCAGCAAGTGTTGTCGGGACGCACCGACAGCGACTACAACGTCGTTACTGTAGGATTTTCAGTCTTCACGAGTGTCGTAATCCCGGCTACAGTTCGTAGCGTTTTCGTAGTTGGGACTACTAGGGAGGATCGCGATGGGGGGATGGGGGATTGTGCGCGCGGTGCTGCTTGCCGCCACGCTCGTCTCGGGGCTCGGCGCCAGCGCGGCGCACGCCCAGGAAGACCACGCCTATTACGGCCCGCGGCTGATCGAAGAGCGAGTGCGCATCCCGCTCGCGAGCGGGCGCACGATCGCCGCGACGATACTGCGTCCCGAAGCGCAGGGTCCGTTCGGCGCCGTGATCCTCAACCATGGTGTGTCTGCATCGGCGCGCGAGCGCGCGCGCGAATCGTCGGATCTGCTGATCAATGCCGCGGCCGTCTTCGCGCGGCGCGGCTACGTGGTGGTGATGCCGCTGCGGCGTGGCTTCGGCGCGACTGGCGGCGAGATGGCCGAGGATCCGGGCTCGTGCAGCAATCCCGATTACCGCATGGCGGAGTCGAACGCAGCCGATGACGTGATGGCGGCGTACGACTATGCGCGCACGCTGCCGTATGTCGACGGCAACCGCATGATCCTCGCCGGCCAATCCGCGGGCGGCATGGTCGCGCTCTTCACCGCCGGCACGCGCACGCCGCCGGGACTGCAGGCGGTGCTCGCATTCGCGGCGGGCCGCGGCGGCGATCCGGACATCAATCCTGGCGTGCCCTGCGCGATCGAGCCGGTGGCGCGCGTGTTCGACATGATCGGCAAGACGATCCGCGTCCCGGTGCTCATGAACTACGCGGAGAACGATCTCTTCTTCAGCCCGAAGGTGTCGCGCCAGTGGTTCGACCGGCTGAACGCGAGCTGGGGCGACGCCGAGTACGCGCTGCAGCCCGCGTTCGGCAAGGACGGCCACTATCTCTTCGGCGACACGCTCGGCGTGCGCTACTGGCTGCCGACGGTGGAAGGCTTCCTCGCCAAGCATGGAATCGTGTTTACCCGCCTGGATGCCACCGACCCGGATCGCTCGCCGCTGCTCGCGCTCGATCGCGTGCCAAACATCAAGAGCGACGCTTGCAAGGGCCTCTACCGCGCCTTCCTCGAGTCGCCCGGACCGCGTGCTTATGCGGTGAGCGGCGACGGGCGCTGCGGCTTCGCCGGCGGCCTGCCGGATGCGCGCGAAGCGGCGATGAAGCAGTGCGGCAACGTCGCCAAGTCGAGCTGCATGCTCTACGCCGTCGACGACGCCGTCATCTGGAAGGAAAACCTCGCCGGGCAGGGCGCAGGTACAGCCGCTCCGGCGGCAGCCCGCTAGTGCACTTCTCGCTGGTGTTTGACGAGCGCCCCGACGGGCGCTGGAGCGCGCAGGTCGCCGAGTTCCCGCAGCTCGCCGGTTATGGCGCCACGAAAGACGAGGCGACGGAGAAAGCCGAGGCGCTCGCGCTCAGCGCGTTGGCTGAAAAGCGTTCCGGATTTCCGTACTAAGTACGAAATAGATTCAACAAGCTGGGCCCCCGCTTTCGCGGGGGCGACTGCTGGGGCTATACCGGGACCGGCTCTGTGTCCCGCGGCTTGGCGGGCGCGGGCGCCTTGGGCTTCTCTTCCCGGGCGCGGCGCTCGCGCTCCTGCCGCTCCAGCTCCTTGCGCGCTTCCTCAGCGCGGCGCTGCTGGTACCAGTCGAACTCGTAGCACATAGGCACCTCCGTTAAGTGCGCACGGCTATCCTACGCTTGGCGATGGCAGCGATACCAGCCCCGGCCGACGACAAGGAAAACCTGCTGCGCGAGGATCGCCGCTTGCTGGGGCGGCTCCTTGGCGAGGTGATCCGCGCGCAAGCCGGTGAGCAAGCGCTCAATCGCATCGAGCGCATCCGCCAGGCCGCCGTCGCGTTTCGCAGGGAGAACAGGGACAGCGCCGAGCTCGACGGGCTGCTCAACGCGCTCGACCTCGACCAGACGATGGACGTGGTGCGCGCGTTCAGCTTTTTCTCGCATCTCCTCAACATCGCCGAGGACGAGCAGCAGCATCGCCGTCGCCGCGCGCACGCCGTTGCCGGCTCGCCGCGCCGGCCCGGCAGCTTGTCGCACGCGCTGCACGAAGTGCACGACATGGGCTACGACGCGCTCATGCAGTGGTTCGCACGCGCGCACGTGGCGCCCGTGCTCACAGCGCACCCGACCGAAGTGCAGCGCCAGAGCATCCTCGACACCGAGCGCGAAATCGCGCGCCTGCTCGCGCAGCCGCAGAACGCGGAGCGCGACGAGGCGATCCACGGCGAGGTGCTGCGGCTGTGGCTCACCTCGATGCTGCGCCTCGTGCGGCTGCAGGCCGCGGACGAGGTGACGAACGGCGTCAACTACTTCCGTCTCACGTTCCTGCAGGAGCTGCCGCGGCTCTACGCCGAGTTCGAGCATGCGCTGAAGGAGCGCTTCGCGCTCGCCGGGCTGCCGTGGCTGCCGGCTTTCCTCACCGTCGGCAGCTGGATCGGCGGCGACCGCGACGGTAACCCCAACGTGGACGCGTCCGTCCTCCGGACGGCGCTGGTGTTGCAGGCGCGGCTGCTCTTTCCCGATTACCTCGCCGACGTGCACCAGCTCGGCCGCGAGCTCGGGCTCTCCGCTCGCCTCGCCAGTGTGCCGGCGCCGGTGCAGGCGCTCGCCGAGCGCTCCGGCGATCGCTCGCCGCACCGGCAGGATGAGCCTTACCGGCGTGCGTTGAGCGGCATCTACGCGCGCCTTGCCGCGACGATGCAGGCACTCGCGCAGCAGGCGGCGAGCCCGCCGCCGATCGGCAAAGGCGCGCCATACACGGGCGCAGACGAATTCGCGGCCGAGCTGGGCACGATCGCCGCCGCGCTCGAATCACAAGGCGCAGGCCTCCTGGCGAGGGGGCGCCTGCGCACGCTCCAGCGCAAGGTTTCGCTCTTCGGTTTCCATCTCGCGCCGCTCGACCTGCGGCAGAGCTCCGACATGCATGAAGCGAGCGTCGATGAGCTCCTCGCGCGCGCCGGCATGGGCGGATACAAGCAGCTCGATGAAAGCGCGCGCATCACATTGTTGGCTAAGGAGCTGGCGAGCCCGCGGCCGCTGCGCTCGCCGCATCTCGAGTACTCGGCGCTCGTGCAAAAGGAGCTCGCGATCCTCGATGCGTCCGCAGAAGGGCGGCGCCGCCATGGCGCGCGCGCCGTACCGCGCTACGTGATCTCGCATTGCGACTCGGTGTCCGACCTGCTCGAAGTGGGCGTGCTGCTGCGCGAAGCAGGGCTGCTGAAGCCCGGTGCGCCGGCGCCGCTCGAGCTCGACATCGTGCCGCTGTACGAGTCGATCGCCGACCTGGAGAACTGCGGCCGCGTGCTGGGCGCGGCGCTCGAGCTGCCGCTCTATCGCCAATGGGTGGCGGGCCGCGGCGCAGAGCAGGAGGTGATGCTCGGCTATTCGGACAGCAACAAGGACGGCGGCTACGTCACGTCCAATTGGGCGCTCTACAAGGCGGCCGAGCGCTTGCGCGATGTATGCACGGCGAAAGGTGTGCGCCTGCGCCTTTTTCATGGGCGCGGCGGCACCATCGGCCGCGGCGGCGGACCGAGCTACGAGGCGGTGCTGGCGCAGCCGCCGGGAACGGTGGACGGGGCGCTGCGCCTCACCGAGCAGGGCGAGGTGATCGCGAGCAAGTATGCCGACCCGGAGAGCGGGCGACGCAACCTCGAGACGCTCGCCGCGGCGACGCTTGAAGCGAGCCTCGCGCGGCGCGCGCCACGCGAGCGGGCGGCGCGCCATGCGGAGATCATGGAGGCGCTCTCGGACGCGGCGTACCGCGCGTATCGCGCGCTGGTGGACACGCCCGGCTTCATCGACTACTGGCGCGCCTCGACGCCGATCGCCGAGCTCTCGCAGTTGAACATCGGCAGCCGCCCGGCCTCGCGTCGCGCGACGCAGACGATCGAGGACATTCGCGCGATTCCCTGGGTGTTCAGCTGGAGCCAGTCGCGGCTGATGCTCCCCGGCTGGTACGGCTTCGGCACCGCGGTGGAGAGCTGGAAGGGAAACATCGAGGAGCTGCGCGAGATGCATCGAAGCTGGCCGTTCTTCCGCAGCGTGCTCTCCAACCTCGACATGCTGCTCGCCAAGACCGATCTCGCGATTGCGTCGCGCTACGCCGAGCTGGTCGCGGATGCGAAGCTGCGCGCCGACGTGTTCGGGCGCATCGAGGCGGAGTGGCAGCGCACCCGGCGCTGGCTGAGCGCGATCACCGGGCATGCGGAGCTCCTGGCGGACAACCCGACCCTCGCGCGCTCGATCCGCAACCGCTTTCCGTACCTCGATCCGCTGAACCACCTGCAGGTCGAGCTCCTGCGCCGCCACCGCGCCGATGGCGGCGACGAGCGGCTGCTCGCCGCCATCCATCTCACCATCAACGGCGTCGCCGCCGGCCTGCGCAACAGCGGCTAATTCCGACCCGGGGTCGAAACTATTTTTTCTTGAGCAGCTTGTCGAGCCCGGCGAGCGGCCGGTGAGTCGAGGCCGGCGGCTCCGGCTGACTTACGGTGCCGCCGGCTTGGGAATCCACCACGCGAGCGTGCTCGTTTTCGTGGCAGTAGATGCAGAGCAGCTCCCAATTCGAGCCATCCGGCGGATTGTTGTGATGATTCCCATCCCGATGGTGCACCGTGAGCTCGCGCAGCCGCTTGCCTGCGAACTCGCGCCCGCAGCGCGCGCAGACGTGCGGCAGGACCTTGAGCGCCTGGCTGCGATAATCCATCGATAATTGCGACCCGGGGTCGGAATTAGCTGCCGGAGATGGTGCGCTTCGCCCACTCGAGCACGATGGCAAGACGCGGCGGCAGCAGCTCCTCGGCTTCGTCGTAGGTGACCCAGCGGTATTCGTGGTGCTCTGGGCGGCCGAGCTCCGTCGAGACCGGGAGCTCGATCTCCACTTCTTCGGTCTCGCCGAGGTAGTAGCGCGCGATCTTGTTGCCCGAGTAGGGCAGCGTTTCCCTGTACTCCTCGCCGAACGGGAAATCGACGCCGCCCAGGCCGGTCTCTTCCTTGAGCTCGCGCTTCGCCGCGGTGAGCTGGTCTTCGCCCGCCTCGACCAGGCCCTTCGGGAAGTCCCAGTTGTTGTAGGCGCGCAGCACCAGGAAATAGATCCCGGCGCCCGTCCGGCGAAACACGACCACGCCTGCGGCGCGCGGCGGCGCCTTGCTCTTCATCGGGGAAATGCTACTGGATTTCAAACGCAATCCGGCGCCGGGGCCGGACCTATATTGGTTGCTCGCCGCCCGAGCGGGACCCTAGGCCAGAGGAGGAGGAGAAGGCTTCGGAGCTCGGACGGCGAGGCAGTCGCGAAATTCTTAGTGCGCGCCGCGCGGCGTGTGGAACGTGCGGCCGAACGCGGCTTTGACGCGGCCCAACGCTTCGATCGCACGTTCGAGCGTGAGTTCCCAGCGTTCCGCGCGTTGCAGGTCGGCGGCATGGCGGTTGCGCACCTCGGCAGGCAACCGCGCGGCGGCGTCGCGCCAGAACTTGGTCTTAAACTTGAGTTCGCGGTTCTTCATGCATTCAACATAAGGCCGCCACCGCGGTACTTCAAACGATGAAATCTCACTTCTCGCATAAGAAAAACTCATCGTGATTTATCGACTTCCGCCGTTGAACGCACTGCGGGTGTTCGAGGCCGCGGCGCGCCATCTCTCGTTCAAGGAGGCGGCGAACGAGCTCTCGATCACCCAGGCTGCCGTCAGTCACCAGATAAAAAGCCTGGAGGACTATCTCGGCGTACAGCTCTTCAAGCGCGCGGGCCGCGGCGTGCAGCTGACGGAAGCGGCGCGCGCCGCACTGCCGCGACTGCGCGAGGGCTTCGATGCACTCGCTGCGGCGGTGGAGACGATTCATGTGCGCGCGGATGAGACCGATCTCGAGATCACGGCGCCGCCCGTGTTCACCGCACGATGGCTCATGCCGCGGCTCGCCGATTTCGCCAAGCGCGAGCCGAAGATCGACGTGCGCGTGGTTTCCTCGAGCAAGATGGTCGACGCCGGCGCGCTCGATGCCACCCACCTGGTGACGAACCACGACCTGCGCAACGAAACCTCGGGCGTCGAGATCCACCTCGGCGCCGGCGACTATCCGGGCTATCGCGCCGACCGGCTCTTCGGGGTCGCGACCGTGGCGGTGGCGAGCCCGCAGCTCGTCAAGGGCACGCCGCCGATCCGCGAGCCCGCCGACCTCGCGCGCCACACGCTCCTGCACGACGACGCCATGGATCTCGTCGCGCACGGGCACGCATGGCCGAAGTGGCTCGAAGTGGCGGGTGTCGCCGACAAAGTCGACGGCACACGCGGCCCGCGCTTTTCAACCAACATCCTCTCGCTCGAGGCGGCATCGCAGCAGCTCGGTGTGGCGCTTGCACTGCGCCCGCTGGTGGACGCCGATCTCGCCTCCGGGCGCCTCTGCGCGCCGTTCGAGGTGGCGCTCAAGCCCGCGTCGGCGTATTACCTCGTCTGCCCCGAGGTGATCGCCGATCGGCCCGCAGTCGCGGCGTTTCGCAAGTGGCTGCTGGAGCAGGCACGAAAAACCCAAGCGAACAAGAATCCCGATCCAGGGTCGTAATTCCGATGTCGGACTTTTCGTTTCCATTCAAGGCCGCAATTGCAACCCGGGGTCAGAATTTGGAGCGTATCTTGCAGGTCTTGATTAAGGCGGCGGCCGCCGCCACATACGCCCGGTGAGATCCCGCGATATTTCCAACTGGATGTGGGGAGAGGCGCTGTCGATGCTC
>DASSLQ010000271.1:0-7582 GCA_035689325.1 Burkholderiales bacterium
GACCTTCGCCGCGTCCCCGGGCGAAGGGTCGCCCGGGAGCAGCACCAGGATGTCGACGTCCGAATGCGGAAACAGCTCGCCGCGCCCGTAACCGCCGACGGCGAGCAGCGCGAACCCCGCGGGCATGTCGAGGCGCGTCCACAGGTCGCGCAGGACGCCGTCGACCAGCCGGCAGTGGCCGCGCAGCAGGGCGGCCGGGTCGCCACTCGCCTCGAAGCGCTCGCGCAGCGCCGCGCGCCCGGCCGCCAGGTTGCCCTTCAGCGCGGCGAGGTCGACGCGGGGGGCGGGACGGACCGCCGGGGCGAGCGCCGTCACGAAGGCGGAGGCGGCGGAGGCGATCCCGGGGAGAGCGTCAGGACCTCGTAGCCCTCCGGCGTGACGAGCACCGTGTGCTCCCATTGCGCGGACAGGCTGTGGTCCTTGGTGACGATGGTCCAGCCGTCGGCGAGCTCGCGGATCGCGGCCTTGCCGGCGTTGATCATCGGCTCGACCGTGAACGTCATGCCCGGCTCGAGGCGCAGTCCCGTCCCGGCGCGCCCGTAGTGGAGGACCTGCGGCTCCTCGTGGAACTTGCGCCCGATGCCGTGGCCGCAGAACTCGCGCACGACGCTGTAGCCGTGCGATTCGGCGTTCTGCTGGATCGCCGCGCCGATGTCGCCGAGGTGCGCGCCCGGGCGCACGGTGCGGATGCCGTGCCACATGCATTCGTAGGTCACCTCGACGAGGCGACGCGCCTGGATACTCGGCTCGCCGACGTAATACATGCGGCTCGAGTCGCCGTGGTAGCCGTCCTTGATCACGGTGATGTCGATGTTCAGGATGTCGCCGGCCTTGAGCACACGGTCGCCGGGAATGCCATGGCAGACCTGGTGGTTGACGGAGGTACAGATCGATTTCGGGAAAGGCTTGTAGCCCGGCGGCGCGTAGTTGAGCGGCGCGGGCACCGTGCCTTGCTCCTTCACCATGAAGTCGTGGCACAGATCGTTCAGCTTCCCGGTCGTGACGCCAGGCTTCACGTACGGGGTGATGAAGTCGAGCACTTCGGCGGCGAGGCGCCCGGCGACGCGCATCCGCTCGAGCTCTTCAGCGGTCTTCGGAACGACAGCCATTGGACTGATTATGCTAGAATTTTGCACTCGCTTGCCTCGCAGCAAGCAATTATCCCGCGCAACCGTTAGGGTGCTTCGACTCAGAGCATGAGCCGGGGTTCAGGTGGGCGCGGCAGACCTAACCCTAAGGAGAGCTGAGTGTCGGCAACGATGCGACAAATGCTGGAGGCGGGCGTGCATTTCGGGCACCAGACCCGCTACTGGAATCCGAAGATGGCGCAATACATCTTCGGCCACCGCAACAAGATCCACATCATCAACCTCGAGAAGACGCTGGCGCTCTACCAGGAAGCGCTCAAGTTCGCGCGCCAGCTCACCTCGAACAGGGGAAGCCTTCTCTTCGTCGGCACCAAGCGCCAGGCGCGCGACATCATCCGCGAGGAAGCGCAGCGCTGCCAGATGCCCTACGTCGATTACCGCTGGCTCGGCGGCATGCTCACCAACTTCAAGACGGTGAAGCAGTCGATCAAGCGCCTCAGGGAGATGGAGAGCCTCGCGCAGGAAGGCGGCCTCGAGCGCATGTCGAAGAAGGAAGCGCTCGGCGTCACGCGCGAGATGGCGAAGCTGCAGCGCTCCCTTGGCGGCATCAAGGAGCTGACTGCGCTGCCCGATGCTCTGTTTGTCGTGGATGTCGGCTACCAGAAGGGCGCGGTCGCCGAGGCGGTGAAGCTCGGCATCCCGGTGGTCGGCGTGGTCGACACGAACCATTCGCCCGAAGGCATCGATTACATCATCCCGGGCAATGATGACTCGAGCCGCGCGATCCGCCTGTACGCGCGCGGCATCGCCGACGCGGTGCTCGAAGGCCGCACGCAATCGCTCGAGGAAGTCGCGGCTGCCTCGCGCGATGAGTTCGTCGAGGTGGAAGAGGATGAAGCGGCCGAGTAGCGCCCGCTACGCGTGCCAGCGAAAAGGGGCCTCGGCCCCTTTTTTTCAACCTGTAAGGAGCGTTTCGCAATGGCAGAGATCAGTGCGGGGCTGGTGAAGGAGCTGCGCGAGCTCACCGGCCTGGGAATGATGGAGTGCAAGAAGGCGCTCGCCGAGTGCGCGGGCGACCTGAAGAAGGCCGAGGAGCTCTTGCGCATCAAGAGCGGCGCCAAGGCGAGCAAGGCCGCGAGCCGCATCGCGGCCGAGGGCGTGATCGGCGCGTGGCTCGCAGCGCACGCCAAGGTGGGCGCGCTCGTGGAACTCAACAGCGAGACCGATTTCGTCGCCAAGAATGACGACTTCGCCGGTTTCGCGCGCTCGCTCGCGGAAATCGTGGCGACGCGCCATCCGGCGGACGTCGACGAGCTCGGCTCGCTCGACATGCTGGGCACCAAGGTCGAGGCGCGCCGCCAGGCGCTGGTGCAGAAGATCGGCGAGAACATCAGCATTCGCCGTTTCACGCGCCTGCAGGCGAAGGGCAAGCTCGCGCTCTATGTGCACGGCGGCAAGATCGGCGTGCTGGTCGACTACGACGGGCCGGAAGATGCGGGCAAGGACCTCGCCATGCATATCGCCTTCGCCAAGCCTGCGTATCTCAGCAGGAGCGACATACCACAGGACGTGGTCGCCGATGAGCGGCGCATCCAGGAAGCGCGTGCGAAGGAATCAGGCAAGCCCGCGGAGATCGCAGCGAAGATGGCCGAGGGCGCCGTCAACAAATTCCTTGGCGAAAAAACGCTGCTTGCCCAACCCTTCGTCAAGGACGACAAGCAGACGGTCGAGAAGATGCTCGCGGCGCGCAAGGCGAAGATCCATGGCTATGCGTTCTTCGTCGTGGGCGAGGGCATCGAGAAGAAGAGCAGCGATTTCGCCGCCGAAGTGATGGCGCAGGCCGGTAGAGCACATTGACGCCCAAATACAAGCGGATCCTGCTCAAGCTGTCGGGAGAAGCCCTGATGGGCGAGGATCCGTTTGGCATCAACCGCCAGACCATCGAGAGCATCGTGGCGGAGGTGGCGCAGGTGGCGCGCCTGGGCGTGGAGATCGGCATCGTCATCGGCGGCGGCAACATCTTCCGCGGCCTGGCGCCGGGCGCAGCCGGAATGGACCGGGCGACGGCGGATTACATGGGTATGCTCGCCACGGTGATGAATGCGCTCGCGCTGCAGGATGCGATGCGCCAGGCGGGCATCTCGAGCCGCGCGCTTTCGGCGCTCAACATCGAGCAGGTGGTGGAGCCCTACATCCGCGGCAAGGCGATCCGCTATCTCGAGGAAGGCAAGATCGTCATCTTCGCCGCCGGCACGGGCAATCCCTTCTTTACCACCGACACGGCAGCGGCCCTGCGCGGCAGCGAGATGGGCGCGGAAATCGTCCTCAAGGCGACCAAGGTGGACGGCGTCTACACCGCCGACCCGAAGCGCGACCCGCGCGCCCAGCGCTATACGCGCCTTAGCTTCGATGAAGCGATTGTAAAGAACCTTAAGGTGATGGACGCCACGGCGCTCACGCTTTGCCGCGACCAGAAGCTGCCGATCAACGTCTTCAGCATCTTCAAGCAGGGCGCGCTCAAGCGGGTGGTGCTCGGAGAGGACGAAGGCACGCTGGTTCACGTATGATTTTCGGGGGAGACCGTCATGGCGCTGCAGATCGCTGAGCTGAAGAAGACGACCGACCAGAAGATGGACAAGACCATCCAGGCGTTCAAGGCGGACCTCGCCAAGGTGCGCACCGGGCGCGCGCATACCGGGCTGCTCGACCACATCCACGTCGACTACTACGGCACGCCGACGCCGATCAACCAGGTGGCGAAGGTCACGCTCATCGATGCGCGCACGATCGGCGTCGCGCCGTTCGAGAAGAAGATGATCCAGGCGGTGGACAAGGCGATCCGCGAGTCCGACCTGGGCCTCAATCCGGCGGCGCAGGGCGAGATGATCCGCGTACCGATGCCGCCGCTCACCGAGGAGCGCCGCAAGGAGCTCATCAAGGTCGTGAGGCACGAGGCCGAGAACGCGCGCGTCGCCGTGCGCAACCTGCGGCGCGATGCGATCCATCACCTGAAGGAAGGGCTGAAGAAGCACGAGGTGTCGGAAAACGACGAGCGCCGCGCGCAGGACGAAGTGCAGAAGATGACCGACCGCCATGTCGCCGAGATCGATCGGCTGCTGCAGGAGAAAGAGAAGGAGCTGATGGCCGTATGAACCACCCGAGCTCCACGCAGGAGGTTCCCGCACATGGCGAGGTGCCGCGCCACGTCGCGATCATCATGGATGGCAACGGCCGCTGGGCGAGGAGCCGCATGCTGCCGCGCATCGCCGGCCACCGCCGCGGCCTCGAGGCGGTGCGCGCGACGGTGGAGAACTGCGCCGAGCGCGGCATCGAGTACCTGACGCTGTTCGCGTTCAGCTCCGAGAACTGGCGGCGGCCCGCGGAGGAGGTGGCGCTCCTCATGCAGCTCTTCCAGAGCGCGCTCACCAACGAAGCGCAGCGGCTGCATCGCAACCGCGTGCGCCTCAGGGTGGTGGGCGATACGCGGCGCTTCGGCCGCAAGATCCGCCTGCTCATCGAGCAGGCCGAGCGCCTCACCGCCGAGAACCGGCGCCTGACGCTGACGATCGCCGCCAACTACGGCGGCCGTTGGGACATCCTGCAAGCACTGACGCGGCTCATCGCCGACAAGGGGCGCCCGGACAAGGTCGATGAAGCGGCGCTCGCTCCGTACTTTGTGATGAGTTATGCGCCGGAGCCCGACCTCTTCATCCGCACGGGCGGCGAGCAGCGCATCTCGAACTTCCTGCTCTGGCAGCTCGCTTACAGCGAGCTGTACTTCACCGAGACGCTCTGGCCGGATTTCGACGCGCAGACGCTCGACCAGGCGATCGCCTCGTATCGCGGGCGCGAGCGGCGCTTCGGCCGCACGAGCGAGCAGGTCGCCGCCGGGCTGGCCACGGCGAAGCGCGCCTGAGCCGTGCGCTCGCCGCGCGGATCGCCACCGCCGCGGTACTGATTGCCGCATTCGTCGCGGCCCTCTTCCTCCTGCCAAGAGGGTGGCTCGCGCTGCTGGTTGCGCTCATCGTGGCTGCGGGCGGGCACGAGTGGGCGCGCCTCTGCCGGCTCTCACAAGCCAGCGCCTTGCTCTATGCCGCCGCTGTCGCCGTCGTATTTGGTGCGCTAGTGGGCTACGGCGAGCCGGCCGTGCGGCTCGCGTTTACGGTCGCCGCCGCGTTCTGGGTCATCATCGTGCCGCTATGGCTCGCACGCGGCGTTAAGCCGGAGCAGCGGGTTGCGCTCGTGCTGGCGGGGTTCGTGGTGCTCGTTCCAGCAGCCTTGGCGCTTGCCGGTCTGCCGCCGGCTGCGGCGCTCGGAGTGTTAGTTCTTGTCTGGGTGGCCGACACGGCCGCCTATTTCGTCGGCCGCGCGTGGGGCCGGCGCAAGCTCGCGCCGGCCATCAGCCCGTCCAAGACCTGGGAGGGTGCCTGGGGCGGCATCGCCGGCGCGGTGGCCTACGCTATCATCGGCGGCACTTTCCTGACGGGAGTCGGCGCGTGGCCGGTTTACGCGGTGGTAGCTCTGGTGCTCGGCGTGATTAGCATCGTCGGCGATCTCTTCGAATCGGCTGCCAAGCGCCAGGCCGGCGTCAAGGACAGCGGGACCCTGCTTCCGGGGCATGGCGGCATCCTCGATCGCGTGGACAGCGCTAGCGCCGTGCTGCCGATAGCCGCGCTTCTGTTCGCGCTACGCAACCCGTGAACCTCGCCATTCTCGGCGCTACCGGCTCGATCGGCTCGAGCACGCTCGATGTGGTCGTGCGCCATCCCGAGCGCTACCAGGTCTTCGCGCTCTCCGCGCAGAACTCCGCGCAAGCGCTGCTCGCGCTTTGCCGGACACATCGGCCGCGCTACGCGGTGCTCGCCGGCGCGCGACCCGACACCAAGCTTGCCGCCGAGTTTCGCAGCCACGGCACGGAGCTCCTCTTCGGCGCCGGCGCGCTCGAGCAGGTCGCGACCGATAGCCGCTGCGACGTGGTGATGGCCGCGATCGTCGGCGCGGCGGGCCTTGGCTCCACGCTGGCGGCGGCTCGCGCCGGAAAGCGCGTACTGCTCGCGAACAAGGAAGCGCTGGTAATGGCCGGGCCGCTCCTCGTGCGCGCGGCGCGCGACGGCGGCGCGACCATCGTGCCGGTCGACAGCGAGCACAACGCGGTGTTCCAGTGCCTCTCCGATGCGAAGGCCGTGCGGCGCATCGTACTGACGGCCTCGGGCGGTCCATTCCGCGCGGCGCCGCTGGAATCGCTCGATGCGGTAACACCAGCCCAGGCCTGCGCGCATCCGACCTGGGTGATGGGCCGCAAGATCTCGGTGGACTCGGCCACCATGATGAACAAGGGCCTCGAAGTGATCGAGGCGCGCTGGCTCTTCGACCTGCCGGCCAGCGCGATCGAAGTGGTGATCCACCCGCAAAGCATCGTGCATTCGCTCGTCGAGTACGTGGACGGCTCGCTCATCGCGCAGCTCTCCAATCCCGACATGCGCGTGCCGATCGCGTATGCGCTCGGATACCCTGAGCGCATCGCCTCCGGCGCGCAGCCGCTCGACCTCACGGCGATGAAGCACCTCAGCTTCGAGCGGCCCGACGAGCGCCGCTTCCCCTGCCTGCGCCTCGCCTACGGCGCGCTCGAGCGCGGCGGGACCGCGCCCGCGGTGCTTAACGCGGCCAACGAGGTCGCGGTGGACGCGTTCCTCGCCGGCCGCCTGACGTTCACCGGCATCGCGCGCGTGATTGCGGAAACCCTGGATGCGCTGCCGCTGACCGAGGCGACGGGCCTGGAGGCGGTGATGGCGGCGGACGACGCGGCGCGCCGTAGCGCGGCAGCTCGCGTGCTGGCGGTAGCGGCATGAGCTTCGTGCAGACGGTCCTCGCCTTCATCGTCGCGCTCGGCGTGCTGATCGTGGTGCACGAATATGGCCACTACCTGGTGGCACGGCTTTGCGGCGTCAAAGTGCTGCGCTTCTCGGTGGGCTTCGGGCGAGCGCTGGCGCTGTGGCGCCTGGGAGCCGATCGCACCGAATGGGTGATCGCCGCAATCCCGTTCGGCGGCTACGTAAAGATGCTCGATGAGCGGGAGGGACCGGTCGAGCCGGCGGAGCGGCCCCGCGCTTTCAACCGGCAGAGCGTATGGAAGCGCTTCGCCATCGTCATCGCCGGACCGCTCTTCAACTTCGTCTTTGCGGTGCTGGTCTACGCCGGACTCTTCATGTACGGCCTGCCCGAAGCCCGGCCGATCCTCGGCGCGCCGCCGGCCGGCACCATCGCGGCGGCCGCGGGCGTGCAGGCGGGCGACACCGTGCGCTCGATCGACGGCGAGCCGATCGCGACCTGGCAGGAGTTGCGCTGGCGCGTGCTGCAGGCGGCGCTGCAACGCGAGAGCGTGCAGCTCGAGACCGAGGACCAGCGCGGCCATCTCGCGCAAGCGAAGCTCGACCTCTCCGGCTTCCCGAGCGCCGATGTGGAAACCGACGTGCTGGAGAGGATCGGCCTGCGGC
>DASSLQ010000272.1:0-12678 GCA_035689325.1 Burkholderiales bacterium
CGACCGAGGCGTTGATTGCGGAACGGGCTGTCGGCTGGTTCCAGGGGCGGATGGAGTTCGGGCCGCGCGCCTTGGGGGCCCGCTCGATCCTCGGCGATCCGCGCAGCCCGACGATGCAGAAGACGCTCAACCTCAAGGTCAAGTACCGCGAGTCGTTCCGGCCGTTCGCTCCCGCGGTGCTGGCCGAGGATGCGCCCAGGTACTTCGACATCGATTGCGAGAGTCCGTACATGCTGCTCGTCGCTGACGTGCGCGACGAGCATCGCATCGCCATGAGTGAAGAGGAAGAGCGCCTGTTCGGCATCGACAAGCTCAACGTGCCGCGCTCCTCGATCCCGGCGGTGACGCACGTCGACTATTCGGCGCGCGTGCAGACGGTGCACCGCGAGACCAACCCCCGCTTCTATGAGCTCATAGCCGCCTTCAAGCAGCGCACCGGCTGCCCGGTGATCGTCAACACCAGCTTCAACGTGCGCGGCGAGCCGATCGTCGGCAGCCCCGAGGACGCCTTCCGCTGCTTCATGGGCACCGAGATCGAGACGCTCGCCGTCGGCAACTGTTTCCTGCGCAAGGAGGCGCAGAACCCCGCGCTGCGGCAGAACTATGAGCACAAATTCGAGCTGGATTAGGCGCGCGGCGGCGAACGCCGCAGTGGCGCTTGCCGCCCTGGCGCTTGCGCTCCTTGCCGGCGAGCTCGCGCTGCGGGCCGCCGGCTTTTCGTTCGTCAAGTTCTGGCAGCCCGATCCGCTTACCGGCTCGCGGCTGGTTCCCGGCCAGCAGGGCTGGCAGACCGACGAGGGCCATGCCTACGTGCGCATCAACCGCGAGGGCTGGCGCGATCGCGAGCACGCGCTGGCGAAGCCCGCCGGCACCTACCGCATCGCCATCCTGGGCGACTCGTACGCCGAGGCGATGCAGGTCGAGATGGAGCGCACCTTCTGGTGGCTGCTGCCGCAGAAGCTCGCCGCCTGCGGCTTCGCCGGAGGCCGCAAGGTCGAGACCCTCAACTTCGGCGTCTCGGGCTACGGCACCGGGCACGAGCTGCTCACGCTGCGCAGCCGCGTCTGGGCGTACGACCCGGACATGGTGCTGCTCGCCTTCTTCCCGGGCAACGACGTGCGCAACAACTCGGCCGCGCTCGAACACCTCGGGGGCCGCGCCTACTTTTCGCTGAAGGACGGCAAGCTGTATCTCGACACGGCGTTCCGCGAAGATCCGCTGTTCCTGGAGAAGCAGCACATCTCCGCGCGGCGCGCCTGGCTGCAGGATCTGCGTCTTTATCAGCTCTTGCGCCGCGTGCGTGCGGGCGATATCGCCAAGGGCTTCCACAATGCGCCGGTGGCCGCGGCGCTCGCCGCGGGCGAAAAGCTGAGCGAGCCGGGGCTCGACGAGCAGGTGTTCCACGAGCCGCGCGACGCCGAATGGCGTGAAGCCTGGGACCTCACCGACCGGCTGGTGGCGGCGGTGGCCGACGAGACGCGCAGCCACGGCGCGCGCTTCCTGCTCGCCATCCTGTCGACGCCGGGGACGGTGTACCCCGATGTGGCCCTGCGCGAGCGCTATGCGCGCAGCCTGGGCGTGAGCTCGCTCTTCTATCCCGAAGCGCGCCTTACCCGGCTCGCCGGCGAGCGCGGCTTCGAAGCCATCGCGCTCGCGCCGCAGATGCAGCGCGTGGCCGATGCGAAGCACGTCTTTCTGCACGGCTTCCCGAACACCAGGCCAGGCTTCGGGCACTGGAACGAAGCCGGGCACGCGCTCGCCGCCGAGCTGATCGCCGCCGAGCTTTGCCGCCGGCCATGAGCACGCAAGCGAGCGCGATCCGGCGCTATTTCGACGCCGCCTCGGAGGAATACGCGCGCAGCCGCGCGCAGGAGTACTCGTTCATCGCGCAAAAGCGCATCGCGCTCGAGTTCCTGCCGCCGCGGCTCGAGCGCGTCCTCGACATCGGCTGCGGGCCGGCCGTGCTCGCCGCCGATCTGCTCGAGCGCGCCGGCGAGTACTGCGGCATCGACCTCAGCCCGCAGATGATCGCCCTGGGCCGCAGCCGCATGGCAGCCGCTGCGTGCGGCAGCCGCTGCACCTTGAGCGTCGGCGATGCGGAAGCGCTCGCCTTTGCCGACGGCTCGTTCGACGCCATCGTCGCGCTCGGCCTGCTGGAATATCTGCCGAGCTACGCGAGCGCCCTGCGCGAGATCTGCCGCGTGCTGCGCCCGGGCGGCGTCGCGGTGCTCGCCGTGCCGAACCGCCTCAGCGCGTACCGCCGCTGCCGGCGGCTCGCGGATCGCGCGCGTGGCGCCCTCAAGCGCCTGCTCGGGCAGACGCCGCGCGCCTCGGAGCGCTTCGTCTGGAACCCCTGCGTCCCGGCGCGGCTGGACGAGGAGCTGCGCCGGGCCGGCTTCGCAGTAGCGGCCGGCCGCTACTGCAACTTCATCCTCTATCCGCTGCACGATCTGCACCCGCGCGCCTCGCTCGCCGTGAACCGCGCGCTCTCGGGCATTGCGCCCCTGGCGCTCACGCCGTGGCTTGGCGCGCAATACGTCGTCAAAGCGCTGAAGGCATGACGCGCGCGCTGGCCGTCGCCGCGGCGCTGCTCGCCGCGCTCGGCGTGCTCGAGGCAGGCCTGCGACTTGCCGGTTACGGGACGCCCGAGCTCCACCAGCTCGATCCGCAGCTCGGCTGGAGCCTGCGGGCGCACAAGCGCGGCGCGTACCTGGGCGCGGACGGCCGCACGCGGGTCATCACCAATGCGGCCGGCTTCCGCGACCGCGAGCACGCGCTCGACAAGCCCGATCCGGTCTATCGCATCGCGGTGCTCGGCGATGACTACTCGGAAGCCGCGAGCGTCGCGCTGCAGGACACCTGGTGGTGGCGGCTCGAGCCGCAGCTCCAGCGCTGCGACTTTCAACCGGGGAAGCTGGTCGAGGTTCTGAACTTCGGTGTTGCCGGCTACAGCACGGCACAGGAGCTCGTCCTGCTGGAGAGCACCGTCATGCGCTACGCGCCGGACCTGGTGCTGCTGCAATTCGCGCCCGACGACGTGATCGACAACTCGTACGCGCTCGCGCCGAACAAGCTGCGGCCGTTCTACTTCCTCGATGCGCACGGCGTGCCGCGCATCGACGAGTCGTTCGCAGAGGCGCCCGAGTTCCAGCGCCGGCTGCAGACGCGCTATCGCCTGGCCGCCGAGATCGCCGACCATACGCGCACCTTCCAGCTCGTGCGCGAGCTCGCGCAGCAGACGTTCGTCACCCCGGCGCATGCGCATGCTGCTCCCTCCAGGGGTCCCCTATATGAAGACGCATGGCGCGTCACGCAGGCGCTCATCGGCAGGATGAACGACTACGTGCGGCGTAACGGCGCCGAGCTAAGGCTGGTGGTCGTGCCGGCGGCGGCCCAGGCGGGCGCGCCCCCGGGCGATGCCGATCAGCACCTCGCGGCGCTCGGCAACAAATTGCATTTGCCCGTGCTGTCGCTCGGCCCCGAGCTGCGCGGCACGCACTACCGGCCCTCGGGCGCCTGGACGGTCGAAGGCCATCGCGCCGCCGCCGCGGCGCTCGCGCAGCGCCTCTGCCCCGCTATGGCTGCGCCGGGCGCGCCATGAAGCGCTTGGCGTGGGCGGCGCTTGCCTTGCTCGCCGCCTGCAGCACGCCGCAGCACGCGGGAGACCAGGTCATGGTGGTGTGGACGCGTGTCGACGACGCGCAAGACGCCTGCCAGAAGCTCTCCGGCCAGGTGCAGCTCTTCACGATCCGCGGCTGCTCGAAGTGGAACCAGACCGACGATGCCGGCAAGCGCCTGTGCGCCATCTATGCGCCGATGCCGCGCAGCGAGATGGACACCCAGCGCTTCGTCACGCTCGGCCACGAGCTCCTGCATTGCTTCGACGGCAACTGGCACGACCGCTGGGGCCGCATGAATCCGGGCGAGAGCCAGGCCGCGGCCGGCAGCGCTCGCAAGGGCGCGGGCGCCGCCGCCTCCGACTAGACACAAATCGGTCAGAAGGTCTTGGAAGTCGTGACGAGAAGCTGTCGAGGCTTGATGGTTGGATCGGTGCGGTGCAAAGGGAAGGCGACGTCGATATGCAGGACGTTGCCGAACGAAGCGCGCGTGCTCAGGAAGCGCACGCCGAAGCCGATATCGTTGAGCCAGGCGTTGTTCGCGTTGCCGAGCTGGGTGTCCCAGGCGCGACCAACGTCATAGAACGTGGCAAAGCCGACGCGAAACAGACGCAGCGGATACCAGTCGGTGTAATAGCGCTCCTCGAGCGTGAAGAGCTGGCGATGCGTGCCGCGCTGGTAGCGCAGCGGATAGCCGCGCAGCCCGCTGTCGCCGCCAAGGGTCAGCTCATCGGCGATGTTCGGACTCCTCACGACATCGGTGCTCGCGGCAAAGTAGAGCAGATAGGCGCCGGTCTGCGGCACGTAATACTTCATATTCGCGTTCGCGGTCTTTACGTCGCCCGTGCTGCTGCCGTACTGGCCGGAGTAGCTGCCGGCGGCGAGGAGCTGCTGGCCCGCCGGCAGGCGAAAGCCCTTGCTCAGGCTCGCGCTCAGCTGCCAGGGCTGGTCGGTCGAGCCAAATGCACTAACCGCGCGGCCGACCTGCAGCTGCGAGTGCAGTCCCATGGCGAAATACTCCGGCCGCCGGATGCGGTCGCGGTTCACGACCGGCAGATAATCGTCCTCGATCACCTCGTAGCGCACGAACGGCCCGGCGCGCGTCGTGTCCGCGGGCACCGACGGCGGCGGCGGCTGGCCGGGCTCGAACGTGTACGTGTCGGATTGGTAGTTCAGGCCGGCCGAGTAGCGATGCGCCCAGCCGTCGATGAGCCCGCGCGAGACGCCGCCGTACACTTCGCCGACCTCGCCCCGGTGGCGGTACTTGGCGACGATATTGCCCCCATCGTAGAGAGAGTCCAGCCGGTCGAACTTGTTGGCGCTGGCACCGGCCGCCCAGCGCGTGTCGAGGGCGTAGAAAGGATGCTGCAGCGAATAGAAGTCGCTCGAGCCGTCGCTGAAGCTCGAGTGCTCGAGGGCGGCGCTGGTCCAGCCGTCGAACAGATGGTCGTGCCCGAGCTGCACCGACCTGCCCGTGCGATCGACCGTGCTCGAGCGCTCGAGGCCGAGCGTCGTGCCGGTGCCAAGGAGGTTGGTCTCCTTCAGGCTGAAGGCGCCGGAGTTGACGCCGCCCTCGCGGCTGACGTGCAGGCTCGGCTCGAGCGTCCAGGTGTCCCGCGTGACCACCTCGAGGTCGACCACGCCTTCGCCGTAGCGCAGCGGCCGGATGGTGACGTCGTACACCGTGCTGGTCTGGCGGATGAGGCGTTCCGTCTCCTCGATCAGCCGCACCGAGAGCCGGTCGCCGGGCTTGAACAACAGCGAGCGCCGGATCAGCTCCGGGCGGGTCTTGATATGCAGCACGTTCGCCGCCCTGTAGAAGAGCCCGCTCTCATCCGGATCGCTGAGATCGAAGATGTCGTTCGTCTCGACGCGGATCTCGCCGATGACGGCCCCCGCCGCCTCGAGCTCGGCGAAGGAAGGCACCTCGATCTCCTGCTGCGCGGCGGCCGGCAGCGCAACCGCGATGCACAGGCAGGCGAGCCAGCGGTAGCGCCGCGGCGGGGAGGGCATTGGGCGGCGATTATCGCCGCCCGCCCAGAAACGACGAGGGCACGGCCGCTAGCCGTGCCCTCGGTGCTGCTCCTGCGATTGGCGATCAGACGGTGACGACACGTTGTTTGGCCCCCTGGGGGCTGCTAACAGCGGGCTGGCCAGCGTCCGAGCGTGCGTAGAAGCTGCACTACGCACGTAGCAATTCTGTTACCGGCCTTTCTGCGGGGCAACGTTTTGCCCTGAGCCGGACGGACTATAGGTGAAGATCCATTTCGTGTAATGTTCGGCACCCTCGAACGCCTGCTCGGCGCCGGCGAAGTTGCCGGTCTTGATCGGCGTTTCCTCGGAGCGGCTGTAGACGCCCATGAAACCGCCGCCCGGCGCTTCCACCAGTCCCCAGTCGGCGGTCGCGGTCATCGGATCGCGATAGAGCCGTCGCAGGTGGTGCTGCGGCATCGGGAAGCGGTTGTCTTCCAGCAGGTCATCGATCTTTTTCGGATACACCTTGGCGCCCGGGCTCTTGTTGTAGTAGCTCGCGATCGCGTCGCGGAACTGGCCGCCGATGAAGAGCAGCTCGGCTTCCTTTTCGCGCTGCGCAGCGTGCGAATAGAGCTCGCTGTACGCCGCGAGGCCGAGGCCCATCAGCGCGACGGCGATGAGGAGACCAAGGTACGTGAAACCCCCCGTTCCCCAGGCTTTCGCGGGGATCACGACCCCCTTATCAGGAGGTCGGGAAACGACGCCGGGGTCGGGTACGAAGCGCGTGAACGGCCGGGGCGAATTGTTACCCTGACCCCGAATTCGGAAAAAGCCGGGACTCGCGAGCTTCGCGCGGCTGCGCAGCTCAGTAGCGCTCATAGCCCTTCGCGCCGCTCTTCACGTCCCAGACGTTGCCCTTGCGCGTGTCCTCCGGCGGCACGGCGACCCAGGTGCTGTCGCTCTGCGTGAAGGGGTCTTTCGGGATCGAGCGCAGGTAGTGCTTGGCGACGAGCTCTTCGAGCGAGCCCGGATACTTGCCGGTGTCCGCGTAGTGCTTGTCGAGCGAGTCGCGGATCAGCGCGAGGTCCTGCTGCAGCACCGCTTCTTCGGCGCGGCGCATTTTGCCCATGTAATCGGGCACGACCACCGAAAGCAATAAAGCGATTACCGCGAGGACGACCATCAGCTCTACGAGGGTAAAACCGTTGCGCTTGCTCATTACCATTGCCTGTAGGGGACACCGTTCAAGCCGGTGGCGTCGCTTTTCGAATAGACGTCGTATACATCCTTGCCGGCCTGCGGCTCGGCGGCGGAGCTCGCATAGCTGCGCAGTCCCCATTCCTCGCCGGTGAGCGGGTCCGCGGGCACGCGACGCAGGAAGTAGACCTTGGGGGCGTCGGGCTTGCGCTTGTCGGGCACGCCCTCGACCAGCGCGGCGAGCGATGGCGGATAGCCGGAGGCATCCGCGGCGCGCTCGATCACGCCGTCGTCGGCCGCGCGCTTGTAGGCGTCGATCGCGCCGCGGATCTCGCGCAGCGCGTGGCGCAGGTCCTTTTCCTTGTCGCGCTGCACGGCGACCTCGGCGAGCGGCGCGGCGATCGAGGCGAGCAGCGCAACGATCGCCACGGTGATCAGCAGCTCGATGAGCGTGAAGCCGCGCGCTCTCATCCGCTGCTCTCCAGCGCGAGCGTCTGCTTGGTCCTGAGCGGCAGGTAGGTGAAGACGATTGTCTCTTCGGTCACCTTGTCGACGCGGTAGTCGCCGATGCGCTGGCCGGGCTCGGCGGCGATGAACTCCTGGCCCTGCTCGAGGTAGATCTCGAGCCTCTCGCCGTCGCTCATGCGGCCGAGGTACTTGAAGGGCAGCGGCGGCGCGGTGGGCTTGGCCGGCGCCGGCGGCTGCGCTTCGGGCGCCGGCGCGGGCGGCGCGAAGTCGCGCCGCGCGAAGGCATCGGCTCTCGCACCCTCGCTCGCGCGCGCCACGAGCTTCGCGATATCGAGATCCGCCGCGGCAGGCGCTCGCGCGTCGCTGCGCGCCGCGCTCTTGCGCGCCGGCGCGTGCGAGGGCTGCTCGCGCCCGGCGACCACCGAGGCAAGCGCGCTCACCACCACGATGAGCCCGGCCACTTTCTTGACGATCGGCTTCATGGCTTCACCATATGCAGGGTGAGGCGCAGCTCCGCCTGCAGCATGCCCTCGCGCCGGTGCTCGCGCTTGAGCGTGATCTGGTCGAGCGAGAGCACCGGAATCTCGACCAGCGCGCGGTTCAGGAACTCGCGTATCTGCGTGTAGCGGCCGGTGACCGGGATCGTCATCTCGTAGCGCTCGAGGCGGCCGGCGGGCGCGCCTTGCGTCTTGTAGTTCGCCGACTGCAGCTCGACGCCGGTGGCGCGGCCGATGGCGTAGAGCTTCGCCAGCCAGTCGGTGGTCGCTTCCGGCTTCGCCAGGTACTGGTACACCGCCGCGAGCTTCTCGCTCGCGCCGCTCCCCGACACGGGCACAGCGCTCAGCGCCCCGGCGCGCGCGGCGAGCGAGCGGCTCTTGTCCTTGAGCGGCTGCAGCACGAAGCTCATGAAGAGCGCCGCGCCGATGAAGAGCACGATCGCCGCCATGCCCATGGCGCCGAGCTCGTCGCGCAGGCGGTAGAGCTGCTTGGCAATCATCATCGCTTCACCTCGTTCCAGGCGGCTGAAATCGCGAACGACACGGGATGCAGCGGATCCTTCTGCTGCACCTCATGGTGCACGAGCTGCACGTGCGAGAGCGCATCGTTCTGGCTCAGCGTGAGCACGTAGCCGAGCGCCGCCAGGTAGTCCTTGCTGTCGCCGGAGATCTTCACCGTGCCGTTCTTGGTGTCAGGCTCGATCGCGAGCAGCGCCACCTGGTCGCTGCCGGCCGCCTCGAGCGCTGCGAACAGCCTCGCCCAGGGCAAGCCGAGGCGCTCGACGCTGTCGCGGGCGATCGCGACCTCTTCGGCCGAGGCGTTAGCCACCGGCTGATGCGGCTCGGCGCGCGCGACGATCGCCGCGTTCGAGCGCACCTCGCGCGTGAGCTGTACGTAGCTCACCGCCATGTCGCCCGCCAGGCCGAGCGCGCACGCGAGCAGCACTCGCGGTGCCCAGCGCAGCCGCGCGTCGCGGCGGGTGAAATCGAGTTCGATGCGTTGCATTTACGTCCTTACTCCGCGGCGAGCGCGAGCTCGCGGTAGGCGAGGGCTTCGGCACGCCAGGCATCGTGCATTTCGATGTCGAATTCGTGCTGCGCGCAGATGATCACCCTGGTAATGGGTTGCGCAAGCCCGAGGAAAGCGCTCTCGCGCTCGAGGATCTCGGGCAGCGCGTTGCGCCAGCCGCTGTCGGCACGGCGGCTCCTGATCGCGATCCACTGGCCGCGCTGGATGAGCGCGAGCGTCAGGCGTCCGGGCTCCTCGACCACGATCCAGCAGGAGCCGTTGCCTACGGTCTTCCTGATGCGATTGAACGCGGCCACCAGGAACGGCTGCACCGAGACCAGCCGCATGTTCGCTTTGGCGAACACCTCCATGAGCTGCGTGACGAGCGCGCGATCCACCGCGCAGGCGAGGCGCGGCCCCTGCGGCGCCGTCTCGGCGACGCTGATCTGCCATTCCGCAGCGCGCGGGCCGTGCAGCGTGTTGAAGCGATGGGTCGCGAGCGCCAGCCACTGCTCGCGCGTCTTCAGCGTCTCGCTGTAGGGCAGGAGCGCGTAGCGCACGAACTGGTCGGCGAGCACCACCGCCGCCTCGCCCTTCATGCCGCCGAGCGACGCGGCGAGCGTCGCCACCGGCGCGTTCCAGGAGCCGTCGTTGGCGGCGAGCTCGATGGCGCGCGCGTCGCTCACGTAGATGCGGTCCGGGCCGAGCCCGATGCGCAGCTGCTTGTTACGCCACGAAAGTGACACGGTTGATCTCCTCGAGACTGGTTTCACCGTTGGTAACGAGCCGCATGGCGGCCTCCCTGAGCGGCAGCGTGCCGGCGGCACGCGCCACTTCCTTCAGCTTCCTCGCCGGCGCGCGCGCGATGATCAGCTCGCGCAGCTCGTCGTTCAGCACGAGCAGCTCGCCGATCCCCTTGCGGCCGCGGTAGCCCGTGCCCCGGCATGCGGCGCAGCCGCTGCCGCGGCACGTCGTGCAGTAGATGCGCACCAGGCGCTGGGCCAGCACCGCGTTCAGCGCCGAGACCAGGTTGTACGGATCCACGCCCATGTGCATGAAGCGGCCCAGCACGTCGAACGCGTTGTTCGCGTGCACCGTTGTGTAGACCAGGTGGCCGGTCAGCGCCGACTGCACCGCGATCTCGGCCGTCTCCGGGTCGCGGATCTCGCCGACCATGATGCGGTCCGGGTCATGGCGCAGGATCGAGCGCAGTCCGCGGGCGAAGGTAAGACCCTTCTGCTCGTTGACCGGGATCTGCAGCACCCCCGGAAGCTGGTATTCGACCGGATCCTCGATGGTGATGATCTTGTCCAGCCCCTTGTTGACCTCTGTGATGGTCGCGTAGAGCGAGGTGGTCTTGCCGCTGCCGGTGGGACCGGTGACGAGCAGCATGCCGTACGGTTCCGCCGAAAGCTGGCGCATGCGGCCGATGATCTCGGCGTCGAAACCGAGCACGTCGAGCGTCAGGCCCTTGAGCTGGTCGGAGAGCGCGCGGCGGTCGAGAATTCTGAGCACCGCGTCTTCGCCGAGCACGCTCGGCATGACCGAGACGCGGAAGTCGATCTCGCGCCCTTCGCGACGCGCCTTGAAGCGGCCGTCCTGCGGCACGCGCCGCTCGGCGATGTCGAGCTCCGACATGACTTTTATCCGGGAGATGACCTGCTCGGCGACCTCGGTGCCGGGCACCGACTCGGCGGGCGTGAGCACGCCGTCGACCCGGTACTTGATCGTCAGCCCGTTCGCGGTGGACTCGAGGTGCACGTCGCTCGCACCGGCCTTGATGGCGTCGTACAGCGTCGATGCAACGAGACGCACCACCGGGCTGTCCGTCTCGCTGATCGTTTCGAACGAGAGGTCCTGCGCCGCGTCCTGCGACCGGCCGCCGGCCTGCAGCTCGGCGGCAGCGCCGTCGAGCGCGCGCATCTCGGCCTCCTGGCGCGCAAGGAAGTCGGCGACGTCCTGGCGCCGCGCGAGGCGGTAGCGGAAGGGCACGCCGAGCCGCTCTTCGAGCCAATCCTGCGTATCGAGGTCGAAGGGGTTGCCGAGCACGATGAAGATATCGTCATCGGCGCGGCGCAGCGCGACGCAGCCGCGGCGCGTCGCCTCGGCGTAGGAAACGAGGTCGAACGCCGCCGCCGCGGCGGCCATCTCGGCGGCCGAGAGCGCCGGTATATGCAGCGCCTGCGAGAGGTGCTGCAGGACGTCGGCGCCGTGCTCGCGCTCGAGCGTTTCGATGTTCATTTGATGTTCCCTGCGAGCTCGAAGATCGGCATGTACATGAGCACCACCACCGCGCCGACGGCGAGGCCGAGGACGCTCATCAGCACCGGCTCGAAGGCGCGCGTGAACCAGTCGACGTAGCGCGCCACCTCGTCGTCGTGAAAGCGCGCGATCTCGCCGAGCATGCGGCCCATGTCGCCGCTTCTCTCGCCGACGAGCATCATGCGGGTCGCGACCGGCGTGGCGAGCCCGGCGGCGCCGAGCGCCGCCGACATGGCGTGGCCTTGCTCGATCAGCGCGCGCGCCTGGCGCAGCTGCGGCCGCAGGTGAGTAGCGAGCAGCTCCTCCACCATCTCGAGGGCGCGCAGCGCCGGAATGCCGGCGCGCATCAGCATCCCCGCCGTGCGATAGAGGCGCGCGAGCTGGTAGGTCTTCATGCGGCTGCCAAGCGCGGGCAGCGTCCAGATGCGCCGGTTGAGCGCCGCGCGCACCGCGGGGCGCGAGAGCGCCCAGGCGCCGCTACCGGCACACAGAATAAAAACGGAAAGCAAGAACAAGCCATGCTTTCCGACAAAGCTGCCAAACGTCAGCAGCAACTGGGAGAAGAACGGCAGCTTATGCGCCATGTCCTCATAGACCTGCGCGAAACGCGGCACCACGTAGAACATGAGGAAGCCGATGACCAGCACTCCCACCACCATGAGGATGGCGGGGTAGATGCTCGCCGAAACGACCTTCTTCTTCACGCGCTCGAGCTCTTCCTGGTAGGCGATGTAGCGCGCGAGCGCTTCCTTGATGTTGCCGGTGCGCTCGCTCGCCTTGATGGTGGCGACGTAGAGCGGCGAGAAATGCTGCGGGAATGCGGCCACCGCCTGCGAGAACGGCTCGCCGCGGTTGATCGCCGCCACCATGCCGGAAAGCACCTCTTGCCGTTCGCCGGCGGGCTCCTTCTCGGCGAGCGTCTGCATTGCCTCGACCAGGTTCAGCCCCGCGTCGAGGAGCGAGAGCAGCTCCACCGTGAAGAGCGCGGTGCGAAAACCGTTCTTGCGCCCAAGGCGCGGCAGCGCAAGAACGCGCTTGCCGCCCTCGACGCTGAACACCGACAGGCCGCGTTCGGTTGCCAGTTCGCGCGCCGCCGCCGCGCTCGGCGCTTCGAGGCTGAGCGCGACGACCTGCTGTGCGGCGTCGAGTGCGTGGACGTTGAAACGCATTAGCCGAATCTCTTACTTATTGAGGGTTACCTGCTGATCGAGACCGATGTCGGCGTCCTCGCCGCTGCCGCCCGGCTGGCCGTCGCGGCCGAGCGAGTAGAGGTCGTATTCGGCGCGGCTGCCGGGCACGCGGTAGACGTAGGCGTGGCCCCAGGGATCGTTCGGCAGCGCCTTCTTGAGATACGGGCCTGCCCAGTTCGCTTCGCCCGCGGGCTTGTTCACCAGCGCGTCCAGGCCCTGCTCGGCAGTCGGATAGCGACGGTTGTCGAGCCGGTACTGGTCGAGCGCCTTCTCGAGCGCATCGAGCTGCGCGCGCGCCACCTGCACTTCCGATTTGCCGACCTGGCCGAAGTAGCGCGGCGCGACGTAGCCGGCGAGCAGCCCGATGATGACGATGACCACGAGCAGCTCGAGCAGCGTGAAGCCTTTCAACTTGTGCATGTTCTCCCTCCGAGTGGGCCGGCGAGCGCCGCAGCCATCGACTG
>DASSLQ010000273.1:0-5943 GCA_035689325.1 Burkholderiales bacterium
ATGTCGCGCCGCCAAAGTACTACCTGTTCGACGCGGCGAAACGCACGCTCGTGCCGTTATCCTCCAGCCGCCCCTGGATCGATCCGAAACAAATGTCCGAGCGCAAGCTCGTGACGTATAAGGCACGCGACGGGCTCGACATTCCGGCGTTCCTCACCATTCCGAAAGGCACTGCAGGCAGGAATCTGCCGCTCGTTGTCGAGATCCACGGCGGGCCCTGGATCGGCAAACAGGAGTTCGGTTTTGACCTGCAGGCGCAGTTCTTCGCGTCACGCGGCTACGCCGTGCTGCAGCCCGATTTCCGCGGCACGCTGGGATACGGTAAACGCCATTTCCAGGCGAGCTTCGGTCAATGGGGCTTGGCCATGCAGGACGACATCACGGACGGCGTGGACTGGCTCGTTGCCAAGGGAATCGCGGACAAGAACCGCGTATGCCTGGTGGGCGGCAGCTACGGCGGCTATGCAACGCTGTGGGGGCTGATGAAGACCCCCGATGCCTATCGCTGCGGTGTTGCCTACGCGGCGCCGACCGACATCGCATACATGTTCAGCTTCAACCGCTGGGATTGGGTCGGCTCCGTCTGGATGGATTACGGCGCAAAGACACTGATCGGCGATCCGGACCGTGACGCCGACAAATTCAGGAGCGTTTCACCGGTGGCACAAGCCGAAAGGCTCAAAGCGCCGGTGCTCCTCGCCTACGGCGGCGCCGATCAGCGCGTGCCGATCAAGCACGGCAACGCCTTGCGTGCGGCATTGGATCGCTACGGCAAGAAATACGAATGGGTCGTGTACTCTGACGAAGGCCACGGCTTCAACGACGACAAGAACCGCCTCGACTTCTGGCGACGCGTCGACGTGTTCCTCAAGCAAAACCTCGGAACGCCGGCCCCTTTGGCGCAGCATTGAGCTGCGTCGGCTTAGGGCCCGGTGCGATGGAACGAGATGCGCATCGCCGGCCAGTGCGCCCCGGCGTCGTGCACGTACCAGTCCTGCTGCTGCACGTCCATGAACGCGAATACGCGCCCATCGACATACGCGACGCCGTCGAACACCGAGAGCCGCTGATACGGGCCGAGCGGCGGCGTCCTGGCCGCGGCCGGCGTCACGATGAGCGGCCCGAGAATCTCCAGAGTGGCGAACTCCTCGCCGGTGTCGGCGATCCAGCGATTGTTGCGGTGCCTTACAACCGGCGTTTCGCCATCGGACCGGCGTAGCTCGTCGTACCTGAGGACCAGGGCTGGATGAGCGCCGAACTCCAGCTCGTGGAGCTCCCGCCTTACGCTGACAAGAAGTGGCATAGGGAACGGGAAGCACACGGCGCTCCCGCAGGAAGTAGGGCAAGCGGCGACAAAAAATCAGAGCTTGCCCTACGGCCGTCTGTAGGAGATTTCCCGGCACGATGCGCTCATGCACGACATCTGCCCGTCGACCTCGCGAAATTCGCATATCTACATCAGGACACTGCACGAGGCTTGCCTGATTCTGGGCGGCGAGCACAGGCTCGCGGCGTATCTCGGCGTTCCCGTCGAGCAGGTGGAGGACTGGCTGAACGGGCGCGGCACGCCGCCCGACCCGGTGTTCCTGCGCTGCGTGGACCTTGTCGAGGGTCGGCGGCGGCGCTGAGCGCTACTTGTCCGCGGGCTGCTCCGCCGGGCGATCGGAATCCTGCGGGCTTCTCGAGTCTGCCAGGACGCGCTGTACACGCACGAGGTCTACGGACCGATCCGCTGTGTGCTTTGCCTGGTCGGCAATGCGCTGAGCGCGCTCCGCGCTCGCCTTGATCCGGTCCGCGATTTCCTGCAGCCGATCGGCGTGCTCCTGATGGCGCTGTGCTTTCTCCGAATCGTGGTTCTCGCTCCAGCGTACAAAAGGACCGGCGGCGACGACATCGAGCGCGGCAGCGAATATCACGGGCGGTATCTCGACACGGCCGCTGATCCAGTCGTCGAGCTCTGACGACGTCACGTTGAGGTAAGCGGCGAGATTGTTCGCGCCGCCGAATGCCGCGACGGCGCGCTCGAGTGTTCTGACCTTCGAGTTCCCCGTCGAAGACATGGCGATAAGAATCGCGCGTGCACCATGACCGGTCAACCGTCGCTGAGTCGACGTAAGCGACTATGAAGCGTAGGCGCGCAGCGACTGTGCGTCGGCGGGGAGCGACACGAGGTATTGCGCGTAAAAAGTTGGTGATAGTTTGGCGCGCAATGAGAATCGCGGCAGGTCTCGCGCTCTGTCTCGCGAGCGCGGCAATCGCACAGCAGCCTTCGCCCAGCCCCACGGCAACGCTCAGCCTGCGCCAAGCCGTGGCGGAAGCGGTGCTGCGCAATCCGAACCGCGTGCGCGCGGCGCACGACGTGAGCGCCGCCGGCTTCGAGCGCGACGCCGCGGAATGGGGCCGCTTCCCGACAGTCTCGGTCGACGCCGGCGCCGGTTCGTCCTCGAACTCCGTCGCCCCCAACACCACCGTGCGCGTCGAGCAGCCGCTGTGGGCCGGCGGGCGCATCGACGGGCAGATCGATGCGGCGCGCGCGCAGGTCAGCGCCGCCGAGCTCGCCGAGCTGGATACGCGACGCCGCCTGGCGGAGGAAGCCGCGGTAGCGTACGTCGGCTGGATGGATGCCGCCGCGCGCGTCGAGATCGCGCGCGAGAGCGCGGCGGCGCTCGCGAATCTCGTCAACTACGTGCGCCGGCGCGAGACCGAGGGCCTGGCATCGCTCGCCGACGTCTCGATCGGCAAGGCGCGCTATAGCAGCGCGCTCGCGCTGGTCGAGGAGCAGAGCGGCGCGCTCGAGCAGACGCGCGCCCAGCTCGAGGCCCTGATGATCACCAGGATCGAGCGCGGGGTCCCGGTGAACGTGCCCGATCTTCCGGAGCGCTCGCCAGCCGAGGTGGAGGCGGCCTACGTCGCCAACTCGCAGCTCGTCGCCCAGCGGCGCGCCGAGGTCGAGAGCGCGCGCGCGCAGGCCGTCGTGCGCAAGTCGGCGCTCTATCCGAAGCTCGCGCTGCGCTTCGAGCACTTCACCTACCCGAACAATGGCGGGCTCACGCCATCGAGCGATTCTCGCGCGCTGCTCGTCGTGCAGTTCAGCCCGGACGCGGGACTCGCGTCCTACTCGGGTGCCCAGGCGGCGCAGAGCCGCATCGACTCCGCGCTCGCCCAGCTCGCCGCGGACGAGAACGACGCGCGCCTGCGCGCACGCGCGAACTGGGCCGACTACACGTCGAGCCGCCGGCAGGTCGCCGAGCTCGAGCCCCAGGCCGAGGCGCTCGACGCGAGCATGGCGTCGTTCATGCGGCAGTTCGAGGCCGGCCGCAAGTCCTGGCTCGAGATCCTGAACACGCAGCGCGAGGTGGTCGACTCGAGGCTCGCGCTTTCCAGGGCGCGCACCGCGCGCGAGCAGTCGGCGCTGCGCCTGATGATCAACACGGGCACGTTCTGGCCCTGGCTGGAGAAGCTCGCGCAATGAAGGTCGAAACCGAAGCACTCGGCGGCGCGGTCGGCGCGGCTGCACTGCGGCGCCTGCTCGCGCTGCGCGGGCAAAGGCTCGAGCTCGCCGAAGTGAGGCGCGCGCTCGTGCAGGCCGGAGAGCCGCGCTTCGCCGGCGGACGCGAGGCGCTCGCGGCGCTCTCCGCGGCGCTCGCGAGCCTCGGCGCGACGCGCGTGCGCCTGGCGGCGACGCGCGCCGACATGCTGAGCGAGCGCCATCTGCCCGCGCTCGTCGAGCACGAGGGCCGCACCTGGGTGCTGCGCGAGGTGCGCGGCGGGCGGCGGCTACTCGATCCCGGCGACGGCAACCCATGTGAGGTGGACCAGGCGGCGCTGGCCGATGCCTTCGCCATCTGGCTCGATCGCCCGGAGGAGCCCGCCGAGCGCGAAGGCGGGAGCAGCGCCGGTCGCCTCCTCGCACGCGCGCTCGCGGCGCGCGGCAGGCTGCTCGTCGAAGTGGCGCTCGCCACGCTGCTCACGAGCCTGCTCGCCGTCGCCACCTCGTTCTTCGCGCTGCAGGTGTACGACCGCGTCATTCCGTCGTTCGCCCACGCGACGCTGCATGCGCTGGCGGGCGTCGTCGGCGTGCTGATCGCCTTCGACTTCGTGCTGCGCCTCGCGCGCGCGCACCTGCTCGACCGCGTCTCGCGCGAAGTCGACGTCGAAGTCTCGGTCGCCGTGTTCCGCGCGCTCTCGGGCGTGCGCCTGGACGCACGGCCCGGGGCGGTCGGCACGCTCGCCGCGCAGGTCGCGGGGCTCGAGGCGGCGCGCGCTTTCTTCGCTTCCAGCGTGCTCTTCACGCTCGCCGAGGTGCCCTTCGCGCTGCTCTTCGCCGCCATCATCGCGGTCATCGCGGGCCCGATCGCCTGGGTCTACGCGGTGCTCGCGCTCGCCGCGCTGGCGGCCGCGCTCATCGCCTGCGCCAAGCTGCGCCTGCTCTCGCGGCGCAGCCTCGAGGCCGGCTTCCGCCGCAATGGCCTGCTGGTCGAGTCGATCCAGGGGGCGGAGACCATCAAGGCGTTCGGCGCCGGCTGGCGCTTCGTCGAGCGCTGGCGCGAGGCGACGGCCGAGATCGCCGCGATGGGCCTGCGCGCGCGCAGTGCCATGGCGAGCGCCTCGACCGTCGCGCAGACGCTGGGCAGCCTCGCCTACGTGGGCGTGGTGGTGCTCGGCGTGTACCTGGTGGAATCGGGCTCGCTCACCGTCGGCGGGCTGATCGCCTGCACCATGCTCGGCAGCCGCGTCATCGGCCCGATCGCGAGCGGCGTGGCGCTCATCACCCAGGCGCAGCAGGCCGCGCAAGCGCTGCGCGCGGTGGACACGGTGCTCGAGCTGCCGCCGGAGCGCGATCCGGGCACGGCGCTGCTCGCGCCGGCGGACCTCGGCCACGAGCTCGTGCTCGAGGGGGCGCGCTTCTTCTACGCCAACGTGCCGGTGCCGCAGGCCGACGTGCCGGCGCTGCGCATCGCCGAAGGCGAGCGCGTGGTGCTGCTCGGACCTCCCGGCTCCGGGAAATCCACGCTGCTCAGGCTGCTCTCGGGTCTTTACCGCCCCACCCAAGGCAGGGCGCTCATCGGCGGCGTCGACGTCACGCTGCTCGACCCAGAGGTGGTGCGTCGCCTCGTCGGCTATCTGCCGCAGGAAGTGCAGCTCTTCCGCGGCACGCTGCGCGACAACCTCGACCTCGCGGGAACCGTCGCCGACGAGGTCCTCGTCTGCGTCGTGCGCGAGCTCGGCCTCGACGCGCTGGTGCGCGACCATCCGCGCGGGCTCGATCGCCAGATCGCGGAAGGCGGCAGCGGGCTCTCGGGCGGCCAGCGCCAGATGGCGGGCATCGCGCGCCTCATGCTGCGCCGGCCGCGCGTATGGCTGCTCGACGAGCCCACCGCCGCGCTCGACCAGATGTTCGAAGCTCGCGCGCTCCAGGTGTTGGTGCGCAGCCTGGCGCCGCGCGACACGCTGGTCATCGCCACGCACCGCCCCGCGGCGATCCCGTATGCGAGCCGCATCATCGTCATGCAGCAGGGCCGGATCGTGCTCGACGGCGAGCGCGAACGCGTGCTCGCCGCATTGCGTGCGAACGCGGAGCGCGCCGCGGCATGAGGCCGTCGATCCTGGTGTGGTCGCTCGCCATTGCCGTCGCCGCGCTCGCGGGGTGGGCGCACCACTCGGTGATCGAGGAGTCGACGCGCGCGGGCGGCACCGTCATCGCCTCGAGCCGCGTGCAGGTGATCCAGTCGGTCGACGGCGGCGTGCTCGAGCAGCTGCGCGTGCGCGAGGGCGATCGCGTGCGCAAAGGCGAGGTGCTCGCCGTATTCGACGAGACGCGCACGCGCGCCTCCCTGCAGGAGACCGAGGCGAAGCGCACCTCGCAGCGTGCGACGCTCACGCGCCTGGAGGCCGAGCTCGGCGACAGCGAGCCGCATTTCGCGCCCGAGCTCGCGAAGCGCT
>DASSLQ010000274.1:0-8847 GCA_035689325.1 Burkholderiales bacterium
CAGCATCCCGTAGGCGAACCCGTCGAAGAGCACGCCCGCGAGCGAGGCGAACATCTATTTCTGCTTGCGGCGTTCTCCGGCCGGGTCTTTCACGGCGCTGATCTTGTCAAACGGGACGTTGACGTACTCGTTGCCGACCTTCTGCACGCGCCGGATGTAGACGTCCTGCACTACGTCGCGCGTCTCCGGGTCGATCGACATCGGCCCGCGCGGGCTCTGCCACTTGAGGCCCTTCGCTGCCGCGATCATCGCCTCGCCGTCGGTATTGCCCTTGGTCTTCTTCAGCGTCTCGTAGATCGCCTGCATGCCGTCATAGCCGCCGATGGAGAAGAAGTCCGGATTGCGCCCGTGCATCGCGTTGTATTCCTTGACGAACGCCTTGTTCTGCGGGTTGTCGAGCGTGTAGTCGTAGTGCCAGGCGGTGATGATGCCGAGCGCGGCGTCGCCCATGCTCTTCAGCGCCGCCTCGGCGGTGGTCTCGCCCGAGCCGAGGATCTTGGTCTTATTCTTGTCGATGCCGCGCTCGGCGAACGCCTTGCCCAGCGCCGCGGGCTGCGCGCCGCCCGGGATGAAGACGTAGATCGACTCGGGTGCGAGATCTTTCGCGCGCTGCACGAATGCGGAGAAGTCGGGGTTCGCCACGGGAAAGCGCACCGAGCCGATGACCTTGCCGCCGGCGGCCTCGAAGCCGGTCTTGAATGCGCCCTCGGCATCGTGCCCGGGGCCGTAGTCGGTGACCATGGTGTAGTTCTGCTTGATGCCGCCCTTGGTCGCCGCCCAGGTGCCGAAGGTCTCCATGATCTGGGGCAGCGTCACCGAGGTGCGGATCATGTAGGGCGACTTGGTGATGATGATCGAGGTCGCGGCGTTCATGACGACCATGAATTTCTTCGCCTCGGCCGAGACATCGGCCGCCGCGAGCGCGTTCGGCGTCAGCAGGAACCCCGCCAGGATGTCGACCTTGTCGCGCACGATCAGCTCCTGTGCATGGCGCTTCGCCACGTCGGGCGCGACGCCGCCGACGTCGCGGCGGATGACCTCGATCTTCTTGCCCGCCACCGTGTCGCCGTGCATCTTCATGTAGGTCTTGGCGCCGTTATCCATCTGCGCGCCGGCGTCGGCGAACTGGCCTGAGAGCACGTTGATCATGCCGATCTTGATGGTCTGCTGCGCGGCCGCCGCGAACGGCACGAGCAGCGCGACGACGGCAATCGTTCGAAGCATGGTTTCCTCCTCCTAAGGAAGCCGTACCATACCAAAAGAAATGAAACGCAGCACCGAGCGCATCCTCACCACCCATGTGGGAAGCCTCCCGCTGCTCGATGGCGGCTCGGTCGAGGCGGTCGTGCGCAGGCAGCGCGAGCTTGGCCTCGATCTGATCAACGAGGGCGAGTACACCAAGGGCGGCGACTGGCTCTCGTACGCCGAGGCGCGCTTCGGCGGCTTCGAGCCGCGGCCGCCGGTGCCGGGCGCCGTGCCGCTGATCGCGCAAGGGCGCGACCGCGAGGCGTTCGCCGATTTCTATCGGTATGCGAGCGAGCAAGGCACGCTCTTCTATGCGCCCGGCGAGCAGATCAAGCGCGTGCGGCCGATCTGGGTATGCACCGGCCCGGTCAGCTACCAGGGACAGGCGGCGCTCGCACGCGAGATCGAGGAGCTGAAGGCGCAGGTGCCGGTGGAGGACGCGTTCCTGACGTCCACTGCCCCGGCGAGCCTGGAAGTGTATCGGCGCAACGAGTACTACAAGAGCGAGGAGGAGTTCGTCTATGCGATCGCGGAAGCGATGCGCGTGGAGTACGAGGCGATCGTCGATTCAGGCGTCGCGCTGCAGATCGACGACGCGTGGCTGGTGGCGCTGTGGGACCGCATCGGCATGGCGATGGGCCTAGCCGCTTTCCGTAAGCGAAGCGCGCTGCGCATCGAGGCGCTGAACCATGCGTTGCGCAACGTGCCGGAGGACCGCGTGCGCTATCACCTGTGCTGGGGCAGCTGGCACGGGCCGCACGCCTACGACATCGAGCTGAAGGACGTTGCCGACCTGATGCTGCGCGTCAAGGCGCAGGCCTATCTCATCGAAGGTGCTAACGCGCGTCACGAGCACGAGTACGCGGTGTGGGACAGCGTGAAGCTACCGCCGGGGAAGATATTGATCCCGGGAGTGGTGACGCACTCTACCGACGTCGTCGAGCATCCGGAGGTGGTTGCGCAGCGCATTGCGCGCTTTGCCAGGCGCGTCGGTCGCGAGAACGTCATTGCCGGCTGCGACTGCGGCTTCGGCGGCCGCTCGCATCCGCAGATCGCGTGGGCGAAGCTCGAGTCGCTCGTCGACGGCGCGGCGCTCGCGAGCGCCCGGCTTTACAGATAGCGCCGAGCCGGGCCCGTGAGGCGAATCGCTAGCCGCGCTTGAGTATCCGGTCGAGGTGGTCGAGGTCGTTGACCACCAGCCACTCCGAGGCACCCGCCTTCTGCACGCGCACGCGCCACTCTTCCAGGCGCCCGAGATAGCGGCGCGGGTCGACGTTGTCGGTGCTGAGCTTGACGACGTTGACGGCGATGATGCGAATGTGCTTCAGGCTGATCGGGAAGTTGCGCACCGTGACCTTGTCGAGCTCCTCCTGCATGTCGGAGAAGATGATGATGGTCTTGGTGCCGGCGCTGCCCTCGTTCAGGAATTCCGCGCCCTGGATGAGGCCGCCGGTAATGTCAGTGTAGGCGCTGCCGGGGACGGTCTTGAAGGCGGCATCGATCTTGTCGCGGAAGGCGCGCTTCTGCGCATTCGCCTGGGACGGGCGCGAATCGAAGGTGGCCTTGGCGATGATGTCCTTCTCAGTGAAGCTGCGGCTCTTCACGCGTGCCACCGCGAGTGAATCGCCCGGCTCCAGCGTCCCGAGCAGGTAGTTGACGATCAGCAGCGCCTTGTTCGCTTCCCGTGCATACGTGCCGGAGGTGTCGACCAGCATGTAGACGGCGTTGCGATGACTGCGCGGGTCGGTGCAGCCGCTCGCCGCCAGGGCGAGCGTCGAGAGCAGGAATTTGCGACGGTCCATGGCGTGTCCTCTAGGCGTGCGTGCGCTCGGCGTCGTCGATGTCGATCTCGGCGCCACGGCGGCGGCCGGAGCGCCGGGAGCCCTTGACCATGCGCTCCGCGAGCAGCGGCACGACGATCGCCACGTCATAGAGGCGGATCAGCACGCGGCTCGCCTGGCGCAGGGCCTGGCCCGTGACGCGCAGGACGAGCGCGAGCGTGCGCACGAGCGCGGTCAGCAACACGCCGCCGACGGTGCGCGCGGAATGGATCAGCGACTCGAGCGGGATGGCGATGAACGCGAGCGCGAAGGGCAGGATGAAGCCAAGCAGCATCTGGCCGGCGGTCGGAATGCGGCCGACCCAGCCATCGGTCGCGACCGGCTGCACCGAGGAGAGCGTTTGCAGCAGGGCCTGCTTGTCCGCGATCAGCATGTCGCGCATCAGCGCGAGCGCGGCCTCGACGCCCGCCAGCGTGACGAGGAGTGTAAAGGCGATCCATAGCATCCGGCGCCGCAGCACTTCGTTCAGGCTGGCGATGCGCGGGAACAGGTGTGTCACGCGCATGGCCTCGAGGAGGAAGAGGCCCATCGATGCCTCGACGAAGATGATGACCAGCGCCGCGACCTCGGAGGTGCGCAGCGAGCCCGTGATGTAGTCGCCCGCGCCGACCATCTCCGACATCGGCAGCGCGATCAACTTGAAGTTGATGAATGCGCCGCCGGCGGCGATCGTCATGACGACGAGCGCAATGGCGAACTGCGTAAACGCCGACACCGTGAGCGCATGCTGCGCCTTGTCAGTGCCGGCATTGATCTGCTCGTACTTCGCCATGTGTGCGTCCACCGACTTGACGCTCGACTGCAGCCCGGCGAGGTTCTTCTCGACCTGCGCGAGGTTCTTGTCCACCGAGCGCCAGAACGGCATGAAGCCTTCCAGGATCTTGTGGCGCGTCTCGTAGGCCTTGCGGTATTCGCCGATCGCCTTGTCGTGGATCGCGTTGACCGAGCGCTTGATCTCCTCCAGCACGCGCAGCACGAGCTCGTTGCCCGTCGACTTGACGTTGGCGATGGCGGCCACCGCCTCGGTCCAGTCGGGCGGCGAAGGCGGCACTTCGCCGCATTTCTTGTAGTCCTCTTCGATCTTCGTAATCTCATCCAGCAGCTTGCGCTGCAGGGTCGGATAGCCTTGCAGGTCCCGTGTGACGATCGCGCCAAGGCGCTCGAACTCGCGCTCGATGCGCTGCCCGACCTCGGTGCGCCCATGCGCGAGCAGCACCGCCTTGTTGCGGCTATTGATCTCGACGGCGGCGGCCGACAGCCAGCGCGAGGCGACGCGCAGCGGCCCGCCGAGCATGTGGCCGAGCGAGCGCAGAAGCTCGTGCGTGGGACGGCGCGCGGCGTACATGAAGCCCATCGCGAGCAGCGCGAGCAGCAGCACCGACGCCGCCACGTTGTCGGGCCACAGCATCCAGGATTGAGAGCTCATCAGGGTCCTCCCTTTCTGATGCGAACGCTAGATCAGAACGAGGAACTTCGCCGGACAACTTATTGCATTTCAGGAACTATGTCTTTGTGCCGTCGAGCAAAAAGTCATCACTGTGGAAAAAACGCCGCGCGTGCCGCAGCGCAGAAAAACGGCGCTGTTTTTACGCCGCCGACATGCCGCCCAGGCGCTCGCGCCGGTCGGCCAGTCCGAAGCGCCGTTCCTGCGCCACGGGCATCATCCGCTGGCGCCGATCGCCCGCCGTACGCCGCCGCTCGCGCAGCGCGACCGGCTCGCGCCAGCCGACATACGCGGCCGCAAGCGCGGTGATCGCGTGCAGCCAGATATTGTGGGCATGCAGGGGCATCACACCAAATATGGTGTTCAGCAGCGGCAGCATGCCCATGACGGCGAGCAGGCCGAAGAACCAGGCAAGCGTGCGCGCATACATCATCGAGCTGGCGCGTCCCGACCAGGCCGCAAGCCCGAGCGCGCCGACGACGAGGTTCAGCGCCGTGTGCACGATGTTGACCGGGAAGAGGCCGAGCAGGTAGCCATAGAGCAGGGCGAGCTTGGTCGGCGGTGCGTCGATCGGCGGCGGCACCAGCGCGGCCGGGATGAGCCCGAGGATGCCGAGCGCGAGATAGACGATGCCGGCGACCAGCGCGAACGTCGATGTTTTCATTGGACGTCTCCTGCTAGAGCTCTACCCCGCGATCCTCAGTGCCCTGCGCGTAATCGCGCGCCACGCGCACGCTGCCGTCGCGCTCGACCACCGCGACGCGGCAGCGCGGCTTCGCGTGCGCCACGCGCACCGCATGCTTGAGCGCGCCCCATTTGCTCGGGAAGTAGGCGATCGCCACGCGGCTCGGCCCTCGCTCGTTCACGCTCCAGACACCGTGCTTCGTCTCGGTGATCCAAAGCAGCGGCGCGTCCATCAGCTGCCTCCGGAGGGCGCCTGCGCGTGGATCACCGAGGGCTTCTCGACCGGCGGCCGGCGGATCTCCTGCTCGAGGCTCGGGCGCTCGCGCCGCTGGTAGGGCGGCAATTCCACCGTCCCGCCGGTTGCGATCGAGCGATAAAGCGCGCGGATCACGCGCACGTCGGCGAGGCCCTCTTCGGCCGAAGGCTCGGGGTCGCGGTTGGTGAGCAAGCAATCGGAGAAATAGAGCAGCTCCGGCGCGAACTGGTCGCGCTTCGCGAAACGCCGCTCGCTCACCACGTTCCCATCGAGCGCGAGGCGATGCTCGAGCGGTCGTGCGTACTCGTAGGCTGGATCGACCGCCAATTCGCCCTTGGTGCCGACGAGCCGGTACTCGGAGACATCGCCCGCGCCGAAGCTCGCGGTGAAGGAGGCGAGCCGCTCGTTCGGGAAGCGAAGCAGCGCGCTCACCGACTCCTCGACATCGCCGATCGCCCCCGCAGCGATAGCACGCACTTCGGTGGGCTCGTCGCGAAACAGCGAGCGCGCCGCATTGATGCAGTAAATGCCGATGTCGTAGAGCACGCCGCCGCCGAGCGCGCGCTGCACGCGGATGTTGCCCGGCACCACCGTCATCGTGAAGGTAGAGGTGAAAAGCCGCGCCTCGCCGATGCGGCCCGAGCGCGCGATCTCGATCGCCTCGAGGTTGGCGCGCTCGAAGTGCAGGCGATAGCCGACCATCAGCTTCACCTGGTGCTCGCGCGCGACGCGGCCCATGAGCTCGCATTCGGCTTCGCTCACCGCCATCGGCTTCTCGCACAGCACGTGCACGCCGGCACGCGCCGCACGCTCGGTGTATTCGGCGTGCATGCTGTTCGGCAGCGCGATGTACACCGCGTCGATGTCGCCGCTCTTCAGGAGCTCGTCGTAGTGCTCGTAGTCCTGCGCGCGCGGGACGTCGTACTTCTTCTGCAACTCGGCGCGCTTCACCGCATCGCCCGACACGATCGCGGCAAGCTTCGAATTCCGGCGCGCATTGCCAAAGGCGGGCAGCACTGCGACCTGCGCGATGTGCCCGCAGCCGACGACGCCGTAGCGGATAATGCGCTTAGGCACGGTCCTGCAGCGCCTTCTCTCCCGCGTGGCGCGCGCAGTGCGCGCAGGTCGGCGCGAGCTTTTGGATCGCGCACTCGAAGCTGTCGAACGTGTGCGCGGCGCCGCCCGCGACGCTGACGGAGAACGCCTTGTCGTAACTGTTGCCACAGACTTCGCAGGTGCCCATCGCGTTACTCCTATGCAGCACGGCGCTTGCGCGCCGCGCGTTTGGGTTTGCGCTCTCGTTGCGGTTCCCTTTCCCTGGCGGCGCCCTTGCGGCCGCCTTCGACGCTTTTCTTGAGCAGCGACATGAGGTCGATCACTTCGGCGCCCTTCGCCTGGCGTTCTTCCTTCTCCGGCTCGGTGATCTCCTCGGTCTGGCCGGCCTTGACCTTCGCCTCGATGCGCTGCATCAGGTCTTCGTGGTAAGTGTCGTGATACTTCTCGGGCCGCCACTCGTCGGCCATGTCGTCGATGAGGGTCAGCGCCATATCGAGCTCCTTGGAGCTCGCCTTATGGCCCTTGAGCTTGTCCGGGATGTCGAGGTCCTTCGCGCTCTTCAGCTCGTTGTCGTAGCGCAGCGTGTTGAGGATCAGCGCATCGTCCTGCGGCATCAGCGCGGCCAGGTATTGTTTGGTGCGGATCACCACCGTGGCGACGCCCGCCTTGCCGGCCTTTGCCATGGCGTCGCGCAGCAGCGCGTACGCCTTCTCGCCGCGCTTGCCTGGCGCGAGGTAATACGGCGTCTCGAAATACTGCGGGGCGATATCGTCCAGGTCGACGAACGCCATGATGTCGACCGTCTTCGACGCTTCGGGATTGGCGCGGCGGAAATCCTCCTCCGACAGCACCACGTACTTGTCGTCCTCGTATTCATACCCCTTGACGACGTCCTCCCAGGGCACGTCCTTGCCGGTCGCCTTGTTGACGCGCTTGTAGCCGACCGGGGCGAGATCGCGCTTATCGAGCATGGTGAGGTCGAGCTCCGCCGAGCGCTTCTGCGCCGAGAAGAGCTCCACCGGCACGTTCACCAGCCCGAAGCTGATCGCGCCTTTCCAGAGACCGCGGGCCATGGCGCTACCTAGTGGCTGCCCATGCCCTCCAGGAGGGAGGCGAGATCGTCCGCGTGCTCTTCTTCCTTCGCCAGGATCTCTTCCATCAGGCGCCGCGAGGTCGGATCGTCCTCGCCGAGGTAGTTGATCATCTCGCGATAGCTGTCGATCGCGATGCGCTCGGCGACGAGGTCTTCCTTGATCATGTCCTCGAGCGAGTCGCCCTCGACGTACTCGGCGTGGCTCCTTGCGGCGAGCCCCTCCGGAGAGAAGTCCGGCTCCCCGCCGAGCTGCGTGATGCGCTCGGCGATCTGGTCGGCGTGCTGCTGCTCTTCCTGCGCGTGCTCCAGGAACTCCGCGGCGACGCTCTCCGCGTGGATGCCCTTCGCCGAGTAGTAATGTCGCTTGTAGCGCAGCGTGCAGATGATCTCGGTGGCGAGCGCCTCGTTCAGCAGCTTGAGCACGACACTGCGATCGGCGTGATAGCCGGGAGTCACCGCCCCCTGGGCGATGTGCTCCCGGGCGCGCCGGCGCAGCGTCTGGATGTCCGAGAGGAATGCGCCGCTACGCGGTTCCGTCATTTCGTAGTGCTCGTAGTGGAACCGGTGGCGGACTTGCGCTGAGACGAGTCGGAAGCATGCTTCTGCTTGATGTCGGCCTTGGCCTTTTCATACTGCGCCTTGGCGTCCTTCTCGCAAGCGCTCTCTTCCTTGCCTTTCTGCTCGTCGCACTTCTCCTTCGCGACCTTGTACTGGTGCTCGGCCTTCGCCTCCTCGACCTTCCTCCGGTTGGCCGGCGTCGGGTCGTACTTGGCTTTGAGCTCGGCCTTCGCCACCTTCTCCTTGCCCTTGGCGTCGGCTTCGCACGCGTCCTTCTCGTTGCCCTTCATCTCCTTGCACTTGGCCTTGTCGGCCTTGTACTCGGCACTGATCTTGTCCTCTTCCGCCTTGCGCGCCTTGCGGTCGGCAGAAGTGTTGGATTGCGCCTGAGCGGCGCCCGCGAATGCGAGCGCCACCGCGGACGCGATGCTCAGCAGCTTGGTGTGCATAGTGGGATCTCCGATATTGTTAAGGCCTTCTCAGCAGCCCCGCGACGAGCGAGACCAGGAAAAGGACCACGAAAACGACGAACAGAATCTTCGCGATTTCCGCCGCCCCTGCCGCGATGCCGGTGAAGCCGAAGATCGCGGCGATGATGGCGATGATGAAAAACGCCAGCGCCCAGCTCAACATAAACGACTCCTTGTCCTAGGTTTGGGTGAAGCTGGTG
>DASSLQ010000275.1:0-37157 GCA_035689325.1 Burkholderiales bacterium
CACCTCGTTGTTCAGACCTTCTTTTTCCGCCGCACCAACATGAACGCCGCAGGCAAGCCGCGCAGCTGGACCGATCACCTGCTGTGGCATCATGCCTGCCACACGGTCGACCTCTTCTCCTACCAGGCGCGCGAGCCGATCGCCAAAGCTCGCGCGGTGCAGGGGCCGATGCACCCGAGCCTCGGCATCGCCATGGACATGAGCATCCAGCTGACCACGCCGTCGGGCGTAGTGTGCTCGCTCGCGCTTTCGTTCAACAACGACGGGCCGCTCGGGACGTTCTTCCGCTACATCTGCGACAACGGCACTTACATCGCGCGCTACGACGATCTGTTCGACGGCAAGGACAACAAGATCGACGTATCGAAGGTCGATGTCTCGATGAACGGCATCGAACTGCAGGACCGCGAGTTCTTCGCCGCGATACGCGAGAGGCGCGAGCCCAATGCGAGCATTGCGCAATGCCTGCCGGCGATGGAAGCGCTCGATCGCCTGGAGAAAAGCCTTTCTGCTCCGTGAACGTTAGCGCTCGCTGAAGAGCGCTTTCAGCGCGTCGGGAATTGCCTCACCCTTCAGCGTCTTTCCCGGCAGAGCGCGTCCCCACACCCGGGTCTCCGTACCCTTGGCCAGCACCGTGCCGTCGGCTCGCGTCATCTCGTGCCCGACGACGAACGACTTGCCGCCAAAACGCGTGATACGCGAGTGCACTTCGCAGCGATCGCCGTGCAGCGCCGGCGAAAGGAACTCGCAATCTGCCGCGACGAGCGGCATGGAGAGGTGTTCCTCGCGCATGCGTTTCGGCGTGTATCCCACCGACTCGAAGAACGCCCACGTCGCCGCGTCCATCCAGCGAAAGTAGGTCGGGTAGAAGATGATGCCGGCCGGGTCGCAGTCGCCCCAGTGCACCTGGCAGGGTAGTCGGTTGACGATGGAGCGGAACTCGGGCGTCGCGCTCATGGGAGGCGGCGATTATAAGGTGCGCGATTGACACGACCCGGTGCCTGTGGGCAGACTCCCACTACCGCGCCGATTTGATGTTCAGCTTGCGGGCGCGTTACAAATGCCGCTAAAGAGACGTGTCGAAGAGGCCCGTTTCGCGCGAAGCTGAACGGGCCTTTTTATTGGAGCGTACGTGCCGGTGCCCTCATCCGCCGCAAGCCTTGAAGCGCTGCTTCGTAGCCGCATCGTGCTGCTTGACGGCGCCATGGGCACCATGATCCAGCGCGCGCGGCTCGCGGAAGAAGACTACCGCGGCGCGCGTTTTCGCGACTGGCCGCGAGAACTGCGCGGCCACAACGATCTGCTGTCGCTCACTCAGCCGCGGCTGGTGCGCGATATCCACGCGCAGTATCTGCAGGCCGGCGCCGACATCATCGAGACGAACACCTTCAATTCCACCGCGGTGGCGCTCGCCGACTATGGCATGCAGTCGCTTGCGCGAGAGCTCAATCGTGCGGCCGCGGAGCTCGCACGCGATGCCGTGCGCGAATGCCAAGCCAAGGCGCCGGAGCGAGCCCGCTTCGTCGCCGGCGTGCTCGGCCCGACCAACAAGACCGCTTCCATCTCGCCCGACGTCAATGATCCCGGCTTTCGCGCGATCAGCTTCGATGAGCTGGTCGCGGCGTACGGCGAAGCGCTGGAAGGGCTGCTCGAGGGTGGCGTCGACCTGCTCCTCGTGGAGACGGTGTTCGATACGCTGAACGCCAAAGCGGCGCTGTTTGCGATCGAGACAGCTTTCGAGCGCCGCGGCGCGCGCCTGCCGGTCATCGTCTCCGGAACGATCACCGACGCTTCCGGGCGCACGCTCTCTGGCCAGACGGCCGAGGCGTTCTACAACTCGATGCGCCATGCGCGCGCGCTCGCCGTGGGCTTCAACTGCGCGCTCGGCGCAAAGGAGCTGCGCCCCTACGTAGAAGAGCTGGCTAAGCTCGCCGAGGTTTTCACCTCCTGTCACCCGAACGCGGGGCTGCCCAATGCGTTTGGCGAGTACGAGGACACGCCCGAATCGATGTCGCGGCACATCGGCGAGTGGGCGCGAGCCGGCTGGATCAACATCGCGGGCGGCTGCTGCGGCACCACGCCGGAACACATCGCCGCGATGGCCGAGGTGTTGCGCGGCGTGCCGCCGCGCCAGCCGGCGGCCCGTCCCGCAGCGCTGCGCCTCGCGGGTCTCGAGCCGCTCAACGTCGACGAGCGTTCGCTTTTCGTCAACGTCGGCGAGCGCACCAACGTCACCGGTTCGCGCGCGTTCGCGCGCCTGGTGCTGGCCGGAGACTACGCCGGCGCACTGGCCGTCGCGCGCCAGCAGGTGGAGAACGGCGCCCAGATCGTCGACGTCAACATGGACGAGGCGATGCTCGATTCGGAGAAGGCGATGCGCACGTTCCTCAGCCTGCTCGCCGCCGAGCCCGATATCGCGCGCGTGCCGGTGATGATCGACAGCTCGCGCTGGAGCGTGATCGAAGCGGGGCTGAAGTGCGTGCAAGGCAAGGCGATCGTCAACTCCATCTCGCTGAAGGAAGGCGAAGCCGAGTTCCTGCGCCAGGCAGGACTTTGCCGGCGCTACGGCGCGGCCGTGATCGTCATGGCGTTCGACGAGCAGGGACAGGCGGATTCGCTCGAGCGGCGCACCGTGGTGTGCGAGCGCGCCTACCGCCTGCTTACCGAGACCGGCTTCCCCGCCGGAGACATCATCTTCGATCCGAACATCTTCGCCATCGCCACCGGGCTCGAAGAGCACGCGCGCTACGGCATCGATTACCTCGAAGCGGTGCGCTGGATCCGCGCGCACCTGCCCGACGCAAAGGTCTCTGGCGGCGTCTCCAACCTTTCGTTCTCTTTCCGCGGCAACGACGCGGTGCGTGAAGCGATGCACACGGCGTTCCTCTATCACGCCATCAAGGCCGGCATGTCGATGGGCATCGTCAACGCGGGCCAGCTCGGGGTTTATGAGGAGCTCGACCCGGAGCTGCGTGAGCGCGTGGAGGACGTCATCTTTAACCGCCGGGCGGACGCGACCGAGCGGCTGATCGAGTTCGCCGGCCGCGTGAAGGCGACCGTGAAGCAGGCCGGAAAGGACGACGCGTGGCGTAGCGGCAGCGTGGAGGAGCGCCTGGCGCACGCGCTCATCAACGGCGTGTCTTCGCACATCCTCGCCGACACGGAGGAGGCGCGGCTCAAATATCCGCGGCCGATCCAGGTGATCGAAGGCCCGCTGATGGACGGCATGAACGTCGTCGGCGACCTGTTCGGCGCCGGCAAGATGTTCCTGCCGCAGGTCGTCAAATCGGCGCGCGTAATGAAGCAGGCGGTGGCGCACCTCGTGCCGTACATCGAGGCGGAAAAAGCACGCTCCGGCGACGCCGGCCGCGCGAAGGGCCGCATCGTGCTCGCGACGGTGAAAGGCGACGTGCACGACATCGGCAAGAACATCGTCGCCGTCGTGCTCCAGTGCAACAACTACGACGTGCTCAATCTCGGCGTGATGGTGCCGGCGCAGACGATCCTCGACACCGCGCAGCGCGAGAAGGCCGATGCCATCGGCCTGTCCGGGCTTATTACCCCATCGCTCGAGGAGATGGCGCAGGTCGCCCGCGAAATGGAGCGCCAGGGCTTGCGGCTGCCGCTGCTCATCGGCGGCGCCACGACCTCACGCGCGCACACCGCAGTGAAGATCGCGCCGAACTATTCGGGGCCGGTGGTCTATGTGCCAGACGCGTCGCGCAGCGTGCCGGCGGTGCAGGGCCTGCTTGCCGATTCGCGAGACACGTACGTGGCGCAGGTGCGCGCGGACTACGAGAAGATTCGCCTCCAGCACAGCCAGAAGGCCGGGCCGGGTCCGCTGCACCCGCTGGCGGAGGCGCGCCGGCTTGGCCACAAGACCGATTGGGCAGCGTACACGCCGCCGAAACCGCAGCGCCAAGGCGTGATTGCGTTGCGGCGCTATCCGCTCGCGGAGCTCGTGCCGTACATCGACTGGTCGCCCTTCTTCCAGGCGTGGGAGCTCTCCGGGCCCTATCCACGCATCCTCGAGGACCCCGTGGTCGGAGCCGAAGCGCGCAAGCTGCTCGCGGAAGCGCGCGCCATGCTGGCGTGCATCGTCGACGAGCAGTGGCTCGAGGCCAATGGCGTCGCAGCGCTCTATCCCGCCGCGCAAGTCGACTCCGACGACATCGAGATCTACGCGGATGAGGCGCGCCGCACGCGGCTCATGACCTGGCACAACCTGCGGCAGCAGAACCATAAGCCGCAGGGTCGGGCGAACTTGTGTCTGGCTGACTTCGTCGCACCGAAATCCACCGGCGTCGCCGACTGGGCCGGCGCATTCGCGGTGTGCGCGGACGGCCTGGTGGAGCGCGTGCGGCGCTACGAGGCCACGCACGATGATTACAGCGCCATCATGCTGAAGGTGCTGGCGGATCGCCTTGCCGAGGCGTTCGCCGAGCGGCTGCACGAGCGCGTGCGGCGCGAATTCTGGGGCTATGCGGCAGACGAAAAGCTGACGAGCGAGGAGCTGATCGCCGAGGCGTATCGCGGCATCCGGCCGGCGCCCGGTTATCCGGCCTGCCCCGACCATACGGCGAAGGCGGGGCTCTTCCGGCTGCTCGAGGCGGAGCGCCACGCCGGGATGAAGCTCACTGAATCGTTCGCCATGCTGCCCGCCTCATCGGTCGCCGGCTTTTATCTGTCGCATCCGCAGGCGAGCTATTTCGCCGTCGGCAAGATCGGCCGCGACCAGGTCGAGGACTATGCGCGACGCAGCGGCATGACGCTCGCCGAGGCCGAAAAATGGCTGGCGCCCAATCTCGCGTACGAAGCGGCAGCGCTGAGTTCGCCACTGGGCGCGCCGCTATAATCGCCGCATGGGTAAAGGCGACAAGCGCACGCGGCGCGGCAAGATCTATCGCAGCAGCTACGGCAAGAAACGGCCGCATCGCGTGAAAAAGACCAAGAAACCGGCCTGACTATTCCTCGCGGCGCCCGACGGGCAGCCCGAGCGCCTTGAGCTTGCGATAGAGGTGCGTGCGCTCGAGCCCCGAGCGCTCGGCGACGCGCGACATGCTGCCGTGCTCGCGCGCGAGCAGGTTCTCGAAGTACACGCGCTCGAAGGCTTCGCGCGCCTCGCGATACGGACGGTCGAGCGTCACTTCCGGCAGCGCGCCGGGCGAGCCGCGCGCCGCGAGCACCCGCTCGACGTCGTGCAGCTGGATTTCCTCCTCGAGCGACGTGAACGCAAGGTCCTTCAACACGCTTTCGAGCTCGGCGAGATTTCCGGGCCACGAGTAGTGACGAAGCGCGTTCAGCGCCGCGATTGCGAGCCGCCGCGGCGCGCACAGGCGCGCCTCGACGAGCTGCGCAAGCATGAGCGAGGCGAGGTCGGGCACGTCCTCGGCGAATTCGCGCACCGCAGGAAGCTTGAGCGTGAGCTCGGCAAGCCGCATGCAGAGATCCGGGTCGAACTCGTGCTTTTCCACCAGTACGCGCACATCCACCGGCGAGAAGCAGACGAGGCGCGCCTTGTGCTTGTCGGCGCGCGGCAGCAGGAATTCGAGCTGGCGCTGCTCCGCGCGCGCGAGGCGGCTCAGATCGGGAACAAAAAGCACCCCCCCTGCCGCTCTGCCAAGGAGCTCGGAGGGCGCTTCATCGAGCATCTGCGCGCCGTCAACGAATGGTGCGCCAGGCGGCACCAGCAGCCGGGCGAAGAGTTCCGCGCGCATGCCGCGCTCGCCGCGCAGCATGAGCGGCGCGGCGACCTGCGCGAGCTGTGACAGTCGCTTCTTCGCATCGGCCAGCGCGGGTGAGCGCCCGAGGGCGGTCAGGCTGAGCTGGGGCGCGGGCACCGATTCCGGATGGCGCAGCGCGCGCTTTACCGTGGCGAGCAGGCGCTGCAGTGCGATCGGCTTCTCCAGGAAGTCGAGCGCGCCGATGCGAGTCGCCTCGACGGCCGTCTCGATGGTCGCGTGCCCCGACATCATCACCACCGGCATGTTGAGCTGGCCGCTCGCCGCCCATTCCTTGAGCAGCGTGATGCCGTCGGTGTCGGGCATCCAGATGTCGAGCAGCACCAGGTCCGGACGGCCGCGCTCGCGTACGCGCCGCGCGTCGGCCGCGCTTTCGGCAAGCGCCACCTGATGGCCTTCGTCCTCCAGGATTTCCGAGAGGAGCTCGCGGATGCCCACCTCGTCGTCGACGACCAGGATCTGCGCCATGGCTCAGGCGGCCTTCGCGAGCGGCAGCAGCACCGTGACCGAGGCGCCACGCGGCTCGCGGTTCTCGATCGCCACGCTGCCGTGGTGCTCGTCGATGATCTTCTTCACGATCGCGAGGCCCAACCCGGTGCCGCGCGGCTTGGTGGTGACATACGGCTCGAAGATCCGCGCCATCAGCTCCTCGGGAAAACCGCCGCCGTTGTCCGATACCGCCAGGCGCACGCGGTCGTCATCGAGCTCGGTACGCACCTCGATCGAGGGTGAACGGCCGGCGGCACGCACGTTCTCGAGCGCATCCTGCGCATTCTGAACGAGGTTGTGGATCACCTGGCGGATCTGCGCGGCGTCGGCCCACACCGGCGGCAGGTTCCCGGCGAGCCGCTTGGTGATCGGCACCTGAGAGGTCTCGTAGAGCGCGAGCACCTCGCTCACGAGCGCGTTGAGATCGAGGCGCGCAAGCTCCGGCGCCGGCAGCCGCGCGTAATCGCGGAAGTCATCCACCATCGCCTTCAGCGCGGCCACCTGGTTCACGATCGTGCCGGTCGAGCGGCGCAGCGCCTCGGCGTCCTCGCGTGACAGCCGCTCGGCGAGCTTCATCTCCAGGCGCTCGGCAGAGAGCTGGATCGGCGTGAGCGGATTCTTGATCTCGTGCGCAAGGCGCCGCGCCACTTCGGCCCACGCGGTGGCACGCTGTGCGTTGATCAGCTGGGTGATGTCGTCGAACACGACCACGTAGCCGCCGTCGGTGGCCTGCGGCAGACGCGCCGCGCGCGCGTGCAGGGTCTTGCCGGTGTCCTTGAGCTTGAGCTCGAGCTGCCAGGGCTTGTCGCCCTGTTCGCGAAAATGCGCCCGCATGAGCTCGGCGAATTCCCCCAGCTCCGCGCCCAGGATGGCGGCCGCGCCGCGGTTCGAAATCGACAGGCTCAGGTTCTGGTCGAAGACCAGAACGCCAGCCGACAGGTTGGCGAGGATATTCTCCAGGCGCGACTTCGCCGCCTCGAGCGCCGCGCGATTCGCTTCGACCACGCGACGCGCCTCCTCGAGTTGCCGGGTCATCGAATTGAACGATTCGGTGAGCACGCCGAGCTCGTCGCGGCTCCTGACCGGCACAGGCCGCGAGAAATCGCCGCGCGCGACCGCTTGCATCGCCTGGGCGAGCGTGGCGAGCGGCTCGGCGAGGAGCCGCGATTGCGTCACGGCCACCGCAATCGCGATGGAGAGCGCCATGAGAAGCGCAAAGCTGAGCGTCACCACATAGATGCGCTTCAACCCCTCGCGCGAGAGCGCGAGCTCGCGGTAGTCGCGATACGCCGCTTCCACCGCCTCGGCGTTACGCGCGAGCGTCGGCGGCACGCTGGAGCGCACCTGCAGGAACCGGGGCTCGGCGGTTAGCACGAGCGGCTCGAGCGGGACGATCGCGCGCAGCGCAAGCACGCGGCCCGGCACCGCTTCGATCGCAGTGTGCCCGCGTTGCAGCCGCGCCTGGCGCAACAGCGCCGCTGCCGGCAGCTCGGGCACGAGCTTCGCCATGTCGTCGCTCGCCGCGGCAAGCAGCCGGCCCTTGGCGTCGATCACCAGCGCCTCCCGCACGCCCGCCTGCAGGCGCTGGCGCTCGAGATGCAACACGAGCTGCGCGGCCGGGATATCGGCGAGCTCGAGCGCCATCGTGCGCGCCTTGGTCTGCAGATCGAGGAGCATCTGGTCGATCACCTGCTGGCCGAGGTTGATGCCGCCCTCGAGCGCCGCGTCGACCTTGACATCGAACCACGACTCGATCGAGCGCGTCAGGAACTGCACCGACACGGCGTAGACGATCAGCCCGGGCAGCACGGCCAGCGCAGCGAAGCGCAGGAACAGGCGCAGCGTCAGCCGCGTGCCGAAGACGCGCGCCCGGTAGCGCCGCGCCATGACCCCGAGCTGGTAAATCACCAGCGCTGCGAACATGGCGGCGAACGCGGCGTTGAGTGCGAGGAGCAACGGATATTGCTGCGCGAAGAAGTTGGTGTCGCTACTGGCGGTGGCGAGCAGGAACAACCCCACCGCAGCGACGCCGCTGCCGAGGATCAGCACGAGCTTCATCGCGGCTCCTCGCGCGGCTCGCGGCTTTCCACGGGTGCGGGCAGCTGCTGCGGCGAATGCACGACAAAGCGCTTCCAGTGCGACTCAAGCTGCAGCTCGCGGCTGGTGAGCGCGCTCAGTTGGAAGGGCTTCGGCAGCATCGTGGCATCGAGGCGTATGCGCACTGCGGCCTCGTAGTCGGCGTCGTAAAAGGTGACGGTGCGATCAACGACCAGCCAGCTGCGAAGGTGCTTCAGTACGCTCAGCGCTTCCTCCAGCGTAGCAAAGCTCTGCTGCAGGAGGCCGGTCGACAACCGGTACTGCCGCGACAACGCGTGGTAGGAGAGCCGCAGCTGCAAGCGCTTCGAAGCCGCCGTCTCGTCCCACCAATACCAGCGCCGGCGCGTCAGCTCGAAGTCGACGCGGAAATACAGGGGCACGCCGCCCGCGACCACCTCCGCGAGCCGCGGCGTGAGCTCGAAGTCGAAATCGGCGTCGAGCATCAGCCCGTCTTCGGCGGCGCGCAATTGCGCATCGCGCACGTCGATTTCGTTGGCCCGGACGGGCTGCAATAGCAGGAAGGCGATCAATCCGGCACACAGTGCGATGCCGCGCATCGCGCTCATGTCAGACGTGTTTTTCGATCAACGCGTAGAAGAATCCGTCGTGCTGGGCGTCGGGCAGCCATTGGGCGCTCGAACCGTCGCACAGCGCCAGGCGGCGGGCCGCGGACTCGCTCCCAACGAACGCCGCGACGAGCTCCTCGTTTTCCTGCGGGAACACCGAGCAGGTGGCATACAGCAATTTACCACCCGGGGCGAGCAGCCGCCAAAGCGCAGCGAAAATGGCGTGCTGGCGCTGGCTGAAGAGCGCAATATCGTTCGCGCGGCGCAGCCATTTGACGTCGGGGTGGCGCCGCGCCACGCCCGAGGCCGAGCAGGGCACATCGGCAAGGATCCGGTCGTACGCACGCCCGTCCCACCATTGCTCCGGCGAGGACGCGTCGCCGATGCCGATCTCGGCGCGCAGTCCCAGGCGCTCGAGATTCGGGGCAATGCGCGCAGCCCGGCGCTCGTCGATATCGAGCGCAGTGAGCACCACGTCAGCGAGCTCCAGCATGTGCGCGCTCTTGCCGCCCGGCGCCGCGCAGGCGTCCAGCACGCGCTGGCCTGCCTGCAGGTCAAGCAGATGGGCGGCGCGCTGCGCTCCCAGATCCTGGACCGACACCCGCCCCTCGTGGAATCCGGGCAGTCGATCGACCGGCAGCGGCCGCTCGAGCAAAAGCGCCTCGGCGCCGCACGGGTATGTCGCGATGCCCTGCTGCGCCAGTTCACTGGCATACGCCGCCACGCCAGCTCGCCGCCGATTGACGCGCAAGCACATCGGCGGACGAGAGTTGCCGGCGTCGAGTACCGCAGCCCACTGCTGCGGGTAGGCGGCGCGCACAATTTCGATCCACCAAGCCGGGTGCTGATGCTTTGCCACCGGATCGCGCTCAAGTCGCGCCTCGATGCTGGCTCGCTCGCGCAAGAAGCCGCGCAGCAGTGCATTGACGTAGCCCTTCGCCGCCCAGCGCTCGAGCAGCACGCAGGCCCTCACTGCCTGGTCCACCACCGTGTGCTCGCCATAGCGGCTGGACTCTAGCGCGTACAGCGCACACCACAGCAATGCTTGCACGAGCGGATCTGGCGCGCCGCGGCGCGAGAGCGCTTCGACAATGGCTTGCACCCTTCCGTAGCGACGCAGCGTGGCATGGGTAAGGTCGATCAGCGCTGCGCGAGACCGCTGCGGTATCTCTGCGCCAACGCGGTCGAACTCTTCGGTGAGGCTTCTGCCGCGAGCGACCTGTGCCACGACACGCGCCGCGTGCGCGAGCTCGGCCGCGAGCCCCGCGCCCTGCGTCATTCAAATCTGGTGCCGGGAGCAATGCGGCGGCCGCGCACGAATTCCGCGCTGCTCATGCGCCGGCCGCCTGCCGGCTGCAACTCATCGAGCGCGAGCGCGCTCGCGCCGCAGGCAACGTGCAGCGCGTTGTCGGACCGGAGGATGCTGCCGGGGACGCCAGCGCCCGACACAACGCGAGAGCGCCACACCTTGACGGGATGGCCGGCGAGATGGGCGAGCGCTCCAGGCGTAGGCCTGAAGGCGCGCACCGCACGCTCGAGCTCGACGGCCGGTCGCTGCCAGTCCAATCGCGTTTCCGATTTTTGTGTCTTGGGCGCATACGTCACGCCGGCTTGCGACTGCGGCGCTGAGCATGCGCGTCCTGCCGCGATCTCCGTGAGCGTTTCCATCAACGCCTCGGCGCCGAGCGAGGCGAGCCGATCGTGCAGGGTTCCGTAATCATCATCCGCGCTGATGGCGAGCCGCCGCTGCGTGAAAACGGGCCCGGTGTCGAGCCCTTCATCCATCTGCATGATCGAAACGCCCGTCTCCGTGTCGCCCGCGAGCAGAGCCCGCTGGATTGGCGCGGCGCCGCGCCAGCGTGGCAGGAGCGAGGCGTGGACGTTGATTGCACCGTGGCCGCCGATTGCAAGCAGCGGCGGCGGCAGGAGCAGCCCGTAGGCGACGACAATGATCGCATCGGGGCGCGCTGCCCGCAGCTGCGCCATGATAGTGTCGTCGCGCAAGCTCTGCGGCTGCAGCACGTGCAGGCCGCGCTCCAGCGCCAGGGTCTTGACCGGGCTCGCGCTCGCGCGCAGGCCGCGGCCGGCAGGGCGGTCGGGCTGCGTGAGCACGAGGGTGATGCTGTGGCCGGCGTCCAGGAGCCGGACGAGGGAGCGCTCCGCGAAAGCGGGAGTTCCCGCGAAGATTAGGCGCAGGAACGCGTCAGGCGGACTTGCGCAGCTGCTTCGCGAGCTTGGCGCGGATGCGCTGCTGCTTAAGCTGCGAGAGATGCTCGACGAAGACCTTGCCCTCCAGATGATCCATTTCGTGCTGGATGCATACAGCGAGCAGGCCCTGCGCCTCGAGGGTGAATGCATTGCCGTTTTGGTCGTAGGCGCGCACTCTCACGCGCTCGGCCCGCGGCACAAGCTCATAGATGCCCGGCAGCGAGAGACAGCCCTCCTCGATGTCCGATTCGCCGATGGCTTCCACGATCTCCGGGTTGACAAGCACCACAAGTGAATCGCGGCGTTCCGAGACATCGACCACGATGACCTGCTTGTGCACGTCGACTTGCGTAGCGGCGAGGCCGATGCCGGGAGCGGCATACATGGTCTCGGCCATGTCGGCGACCAGCTTCTTCAGGGCTGCGTCGAACACGGTCACGGGGGCGGCTAGCTTATGCAGCCGTACGTCGGGGTAGCGGAGGATGTTCAAGATCGCCATCTGAAGCCGAATTTATTTGCAAATTGAATAGATTATATGGACAATCTCAGGCGCCATATAAGCTATTGGAAAAAGGCCGATCCACGAGCCGCAAAAACAACGAGGCGGGGTCACCATGGTCCAGCTATTGCGTAAGTCTATCACAGCACTCGCTTTCTTCGCGATCTCGGCGACCGCCTGGGCCCAGGCGCCGAGCTCGCCGCTCACTCTGCGTCCGGACGCGCCGGATCGTTACGTCGTGGTTCCGGGCGACACCTTATGGGGCATTGCTTCGCGCTACACCGATTCACCGTGGCGCTGGCCTGAGCTCTGGGGGCTCAACAAGGACGAGATCCGCAACCCGCATCTGAGCTACCCGGGAGACGTGATCCTGCTCGACCGCGCGCGCGGCCGGCTCCGCATCGGTGGAGAACCGAGCGGAGAGCCAGGCGGCGCCCCCACCGGTGCTCCCACCGGGGCCCCCACCGGCGCCCCCTCGGGCGCCCCCTCGAGCGCGCCACCCTCGCAAGCGCGCGCGCCCTCGGGCACGGCAAGGCTCGGACCGCGCGTGCGCGTCGAATCGCTCGCGAAGGACGAAATTCCGAGCATCCCGTCGTCGCTCATCGAGCCGTTCCTGTCCAAGCCGCTGATCGTCGAACCCGATGGCCTCGACAAGGCGCCGACGATCGTCGGCACGCAGGCCGACCGCGTAGTGCTCGAGGCGGGGAACAGCGCTTACGTGCGCGGCATCGGCGGCTCAAAGGAAGAGAGCTGGTATGTATTCCGGCGCGGGGTGCCGCTCGTCGATCCGGATAGTGACCAGACGCTCGCCTATGAAGCGATCTACCTCGGCACGGCGAGACTTGAACGCGGCGGCGACCCAGCGACCGTCGTGCTGACGAGCGTCACCCAAGAGGTCGGGGCAGGCGACAAACTGGTCGCCGCGGGGCGGCCGCAGCCGATCACCTATGCGCCGCACGCTCCTGACAGCAAGATCCACGGCCGCGTGATCGGCATCTACGCCAGCCTCGGCAAGGTGGGCGAAGCCGGACCGCAATCGATCATCAGCATCAACAAAGGCGCACGCGACGGCCTGGAAATTGGCCACGTACTCGCGCTCTACTCGCTTGGCGGGTCAGTGCGCGATGTGTCGAGGCCGGGGCGCACAATCAAGCTTCCCGACGAACGCGCGGGCCTCGCCTTCGTGTTCCGCGTCTTCAACCGCGTGTCGTATGCCCTGATCATGAACGTCACGCGGCCGATCAGCCCGCACGACGTCGTGCAAGCGCCTTAGGCGGAACTAGCCGCCGGCATGAGAGCCGATCCGGAGCTTGCAGGCTGGCTGCAGCTCTCGCTCACTCCGGGCCTCGGGCCTGCGACGCTGCGCAATTTACTGCGCAAGTTCGGCCTACCGCGCGAAGTCCTGGCGCGTAACCGCTCCGAGCTGGCTACTTTTCTCGCGGCCGAAAGCCTCGAGGCCATGGAATCGCAACGCATGCGCGACGCGGTGGCGCGGGCGCTCGACTGGGCCGCTGCCGACGACCACTTCGTCGTTACGCTCGCCGATGAAAGCTACCCGCGCGCGCTCTTGGAAATCGCCGATCCACCGGCAGTGCTCTACGCCCATGGGCGCGTCGACCTGCTGCAGCGTCCGGCGCTCGCGATTGTCGGCAGCCGCAACGCATCCGCGCAGGGCGAAAGCAACGCCGAGCACTTCGCCGAGGCGCTGAGCGATGCCGGCCTGACGATCGTCTCAGGGCTCGCGCTCGGCATCGATGCCGCCGCGCATCGCGGAGGGCTGTCCGGCGCAGGCTCCACCATTGCGGTGCTCGGCACGGGTGTCGATGTAGTCTATCCAAACCGCAACGCCGAATTGGCGGCCGAAATCGCACGCCGCGGCCTGCTCGTCTCGGAATTTGCGCTTGGCACACCCGCCATCGCGCAAAACTTCCCACGTCGCAACCGCCTGATCAGCGGCCTTGCGCGCGGCTGCTTGATCGTCGAAGCGGCGATCGCCTCGGGCTCTCTCATCACCGCGCGCTGCGCGGCAGATCAAGGGCGCGACGTGTTCGCCATTCCCGGATCGATCCATTCACCGCTCGCGAAAGGTTGCCACGCGCTCATCAAATCGGGCGCGAAGCTCGTCGAATCGGCCGATGACGTGCTCGCGGAGCTGGCAGGCTTCCAGCCAATCGCACGCGCCAGCACGCTCGCCGCGGCGCCGAGCGCCGACACGGGCCTGCTTGCCGTCATGGGCCACGATCCGGTGGATGTGGATTCCCTTTGCGAGCGCGCGGGCTTGTCGCCGGAGGAGGTCACTTCGCAGCTACTGCGCCTGGAGCTTGATGGCCGTGTAACCGCACTGCCGGGAGGGCTTTACCAGCGCCTGGAGAAGGCGCACCGCGGGTAAACGCTTAGCCGCGCTCCCGCGTTAATAAGAAAGGAGTGCCCATGTACGACATCTTGGCTTACCTGTTCGAGAACTGTCAGCAGGCCGAGCTCGCGGACGATCGCGAGCGCGTCGTGCGCAAGCTTTCGGCCGCGGGCTTCGAGGACTCCGACATCAGCGAAGCGCTGCACTGGCTCGCGGGGGTGCTGAGCGCGCCGCGCGGCCGCGCGAGCCGGGCGCTGCCCGATGCCCGTGCGAGCTTCCGGGCGTTTGCGCCGCGCGAGCTCGCGAAGCTCGACACCGAATGCCGCGGCTTCGTGATTACTCTGGAGCAATCTGGCATCCTGACACCCGAGACGCGCGAACTCGTGCTCGAGCGCTCGCTCGCCGCCTCCGGAGCGGCGCTGTCGCTCGATCAACTCAAGCTGATTGTGCTGATGGTGCTGTGGAATCAGCAGACTTCCACCAGCCGGCTGCTCGCCGAAGATCTCTTCAGCGCGGCCCACACGCGACTGCCCAACTGAGCTTCGCGCGCGCGTGCGCGCGCGAAGCAAGCGCATGCCGCTGGCGGCGGGTTGAAGCGGCTGCGGCTTTGCACTTATGATCTGCGGCCTTTCGCCGGCATGGCCAAGAAACTCATCATTGCAGAGAAGCCGTCGGTGGCGGGCGACATTGCGCGCGCGCTGGGTGGCTTTGCGCGCAAGAGCGACTACTACGAGAGCGAGCGCTACGTGCTCTCGTCGGCCGTCGGCCATCTGCTTGAGCTCGCGGTACCCGAGGAATACGAAGTCAAGCGGGGCAAGTGGTCGTTCAAGCATCTGCCTGTCATCCCGCCGCGATTCGAGCTGACGCCGCTCGAGAAGAGCGAGCCGCGCTTGAACGTGCTGCTGCGCCTGATGAAACGCAAGGATGTGGGCGCGCTCATCAACGCCTGCGATGCCGGACGCGAGGGCGAGCTCATCTTCCGCTACATCGTCCAGCACGCGCGCATCAAGAAGCCGATCGAGCGGCTCTGGCTGCAATCGATGACCCCGCAGGCGATCCGCGACGGCTTCTCGAAGCTACGGCCAGACCGCGAGTTGCTGCCGCTCGCTGACGCGGCGAAGAGCCGCTCGGAAGCGGACTGGCTGGTCGGCATCAACGGTACGCGCGCGATGACTGCCTTCAATTCGAAGGAGGGCGGCTTCTACCTCACCACGGTGGGCCGTGTGCAGACGCCGACGCTCGCGATCCTCGTGGAGCGCGAGGAGAAGATCAAGGCATTCACGCCACGCGATTACTGGGAGGTCCACGCACGCTTCGGCGCCAAGGCTGGGGAGTATCCCGGGCGTTGGTTCGATCCCAATTTCAAGAAGGACGACGACGCCGAGCGCAAGCCGGAGCGGATCTGGGATGCAAAGCAGGCGTCGTCCATCGTCGCCGCATGCGAAGGCAAGAAAGGCGTCGCCAGCGAGGAAACGAAGCCCTCAACCCAGCTCTCGCCGCTCCTTTTCGACTTGACGAGCCTGCAGCGCGAAGCCAACGCCCGCTTCGGCTTCCCTGCCCGGATGACTTTGTCCCTCGCGCAGGCGCTGTACGAAAGGCACAAGGTGCTGACGTACCCGCGTACCGATTCGCGAGCGCTGCCGGAGGACTACATGGGCACGGTGAAGGACACGCTCAAGGAGCTTGCCGAGACTAGAACGTTCGGCAGCTTTGCGCGCCAGATCCTGAAGCAGAGCTGGGTCAAGCCCAACAAGCGCATCTTCGACAACGCGAAGATCTCCGACCACTTCGCGATCATCCCGACGTTGCAGACGCCAAAGCACCTCAACGAGGCCGAAAGCAAGCTGTACGACATGGTGGTTCGCCGGTTCTTGGCGGTGTTCTATCCGGCGGCGGAGTACCTGCAGACGACCCGCATCACCAAAGTCGCCGAGCATCACTTCAAGACCGAGGGCCGCGTGCTGCAGTCGGCCGGCTGGCTCGTGGTGTATGGACGCACCGCAGGCGAGGACGAGAAGACGCTTCCGGCCATCGAGGCCAACGAGTCGGTGCGGGTCCTGGAAGTCCTGCGACAGGCGAACCAGACCAAGCCGCCGCCGCGGTTCACGGAAGCCACGCTCCTCTCCGCGATGGAGGGCGCAGGCAAGCTGGTCGACGATGACGAGCTGCGCGAGGCGATGGCGGAAAAAGGACTCGGCACGCCGGCGACCCGTGCGGCGATCATCGAAGGGCTCATCCGCGAGGAGTACGTCAACCGCGAGGCTCGCGAGCTCGTGCCCACGCCCAAGGCTTTCTCACTGCTCTTCGCGTTGCACATGCTGCACATCGTGGAGCTCGCCTCACCGGAGCTCACCGGCGAATGGGAGCAAAAGCTCAAGCTGATCGAGCAGGGGAAGCTCACGCGCGACGAGTTCATGAAGCAGATCAACGAGCTCGTGCGCAAGGTGGTCGGCGTCATCAAGACCGGCGAGATTCCCGACGTGGTGTACGCCACCGTGCCGGCGCCGTGCCCAAAGTGCGGCAAGGGGCCCGTGCAGGAGAACTACCGCAAGTTCCAGTGCCAGAAGTGCGACTTCGCCATCTGGAAGGTCACCTCAGGACGCGAGTGGTCGCCCGAGGAGGTGGCGGAACTGATCACTAAGCGCGTCGTCGGCCCACTTACCGGCTTTCGCAGCAAGCAAGGCCGGCCGTTCAGCGCCCTCGTGCGCCTAACCGATGACCTGCGTCCCGAGTTCGACTTCGGCCAGGAGCGCGAGGGCGAGGGCGAAGCGCCGCCTGATTTCAGCGGCCAGGAGGCGCTCGGCGGCTGTCCGAAGTGCGGCTCGCGCATCTTCGAGCATGGCATCACCTACACATGCGAGAAGGCGGTCGGGCCGAAGCGCAGCTGCGATTTCCGCTCCGGGCGCGTGATTTTGCAGCAGCCGGTCGAGCGAGAGCAGATGAAGAAACTGCTGGCCACCGGGCGTACCGATCTGCTCACGGGCTTCGTGTCCAAGAAAGGACGGCGCTTCAAGGCTTTCCTCGTGAAGACGCCGGATGGCAAGATCGGTTTCGAGTTCCAGCCGCGGGCCGTCAAGGACAAGGCTAAGGACAAGCCCGACGAGGCGAAAAAGGGCCGCCGCGCCGCCTAGACGTCCAGGTTGCGCACTCCCAGGGCGTTGGATTCGATGAACGCACGGCGCGGCTCGACCTCGTCGCCCATCAGCTTGGTGAAGATCTCGTCGGCAGCAATGCCGTCCTCGATCTGGACCTTGAGAAGCCGCCGGGCCTCGACGTTCATAGTCGTCTCCCAGAGCTGCTCGGGGTTCATCTCGCCCAGTCCCTTGTAGCGCTGCAGCGTCATCGACTTCTCGACTTCGCCGAGAAGCCAGCGCATCGCTTCGGAGAAGTAGCGCACCGGCTGACGCTTGTCGCCGCGCTGCACATAAGCGCCCTCGCCGATCAACCCGGCGAGCATCTGCGCGGTCTGCCGGATCTGCGCGTAGTCGCCCGAATGCACGAACTCGGTGTCGATGGTGCTCATGCGCACGTTGCCGTGCCTAGTGCGCTCGATACGCACCTGGTAGCGATCGGTTTTCTGGTCGAAGTGCGGCGCCACCGCGATGCCCTCGCCGCCGATCGCGGTCTCGAGCGCCTCGGCGGAAGCTTCCGCGGTATCGCGCCTGCCGAGGTCGATCTGCACGCCGCGCAGGATCGCCTGCAGCGCATCGCGGTCGATGAGCCGTGACACGCGCTCGATCACTGCCTCAGAGAGCAGGAAAGATTTCGCGAGCTGCGCGAGCGCCTCGCCGCTGATCGGCTCAGCGCCGGCGCGCGCATAGAGCGCGGCGTCGACGAGCGCCTGCCTCAGCATGAATTCGTTCAGCTCATGCTCGTCCTTGAGATAGCGCTCTTCCTTGCCGAGCTTCGCCTTATAGAGCGGCGGCTGCGCGATATAGATGTGCCCGCGCTCGACCAGCTCGGGCATCTGCCGATAGAAGAAGGTGAGCAACAGCGTCCGGATGTGCGAGCCGTCGACATCCGCATCGGTCATGATGATGATGCGGTGATAGCGCAGCTTTTCCGGGTTGTACTCTTCCTTGCCGATGCCGCAGCCGAGCGCGGTGATGAGCGTCGCGATCTCCGCCGAGGACAGCAGCTTGTCGAAGCGCGCGCGCTCTACGTTGAGGATCTTGCCTTTCAGCGGCAGGATGGCCTGGAAGCGCCGGTCGCGGCCCTGCTTGGCGGAGCCGCCCGCGGAATCGCCCTCGACGAGATAGAGCTCGCACTTTGCCGGGTCGCGCTCCTGGCAATCGGCGAGCTTGCCCGGCAGCCCCATGGAATCGAGCACGCCCTTGCGGCGCGTCATCTCGCGCGCCTTGCGCGCGGCCTCGCGCGCTGCCGCCGCTTCGACGATCTTCACGGTGATGGTTCGGGCATCCACCGGATGCTCGTCCAGGAATTGGCGCAGCTTCTCGGCAACGATTTCCTCGACCACCGGCCGCACTTCCGAGGAGACGAGCTTTTCCTTGGTCTGCGACGAGAACTTGGGCTCGGGTACCTTCACCGACAGCACGCAGGCGAGACCCTCGCGCATGTCGTCGCCCGTCGTCTCGACCTTGGCCCTCTTCGCGAACTCGTTTTCCTCGATGTACTTGTTCAGCACGCGGGTCATTGCCGCGCGCAGGCCCGTGAGGTGGGTGCCGCCGTCCTTTTGCGGGATGTTGTTCGTGAAGCACAACACCGATTCCTGATAGGAATCGTTCCACTGCATCGCCACTTCGACCGTGATGCCGTCCTTGATACCGCGATCGACGAACACCGTCGGATGCAGGACGTTCTTCGCCCGGTTCATGTACTCGACGAAGCCCTGCACGCCGCCTGAGAAGGCGAAGTTCTCTTCCTTGCCGGTGCGCTGGTCGATCAGCACGATGCGCACGCCGTTATTAAGGAAGGAGAGCTCGCGCAGACGGCGGGCCAGAATGTCGTAGTGGTAGTCGACGTTACCGAAGATTTCCCGCGAAGCGAGGAAGTGCACTTCGGTGCCGCGGCGCTCGCTGATGCCGGCGACCTTGAGGGGCGCGACGGCATCGCCGCCGCGGAACTCCATCTGGTGCACCTGGCCATCGCGCCAGATGGTGAGCCGCAACCATTGCGAGAGCGCGTTCACCACCGACACGCCCACGCCGTGCAGGCCGCCGGAGACCTTGTAGCTGTTCGAGTCGAACTTGCCGCCCGCATGCAGCTCGGTCATGACGATTTCCGCCGCCGAACGCTGCGCCTCGTCGTCGGCTTTGATGCCGGTCGGAATGCCGCGACCGTTGTCCAGGACCGAGACCGAGTTATCGGTATGCACCGTGACCGTGATCTCGTCGCAGAACCCCGCGAGCGCCTCGTCGACCGCGTTATCCACGACCTCGAACACCATGTGATGCAGACCCGTGCCATCGGAGGTGTCGCCGATGTACATGCCGGGGCGCTTGCGCACCGCCTCGAGGCCTTTCAGGACCTTGATTGCGTCCGAGCCGTAGTCGCCGCTTTCGCAGTTGCCCTTTTTCTCAGACATCGCGCTCTAGATCCTCATCGGCATGACGACGTACTTGAAGCCCTTTTCGGCTGCGTAGCTGATGAGCGCGCTCGACGAGGCGTCGCCGAAGGCACACTCCAGCTCGGCGCCGGCAACGTTGTTCAGCACATCGAGCAGGTAATTGACATTGAAACCGATGTCGAGCGCATCGCCGCTATAGCTCACTTCGAGCTCCTCCTGCGCCTCCTCCTGATCGGCGTTGGAGGAAATGATCTTCAGGCTAGCGTCGCTCAGGACCCAGCGCACGCCGCGGAATTTTTCGTTCGAAAGGATCGCTGCGCGCTGCAGCGCCTGGCGCAAGGGCTCGCGCTCGGTGCGAAGGCGGTTCTTGTGCTGCGTCGGGATGACCCGCGTGTAGTCGGGGAACTTGCCGTCGACGAGCTTCGAGACGAGGTCGATCGTGCCGAAGCTGAAAGCTGCTTGCGTGGCGGACAGTTCGATGCGCACCTCGTCGTCGGTGTCGGTCAGTAGCTTTGTCAACTCCAGCACGGTCTTGCGTGGCACGATCGCCTCGTGGCGTGGCAGACTCGCCGGCAGCTCGAGCGAGCTGAATGCCAGCCGGTGCCCGTCTGTGGCGACGAGGCGCAGCTCGGCGCCATCGACCACCATCAGCAGGCCATTAAGGTAATAACGGATGTCCTGCTGCGCCATGGCGTAGTGCACAAGGCCCAGGTGCCGGCGCAGGAGCTTCTGCGGCAATGCGAAGCGCGCCGGCTCGCCCGTGGCTTTCGCCAGACGCGGAAAGTCCTCCGCGGGCAACGTCTGCAGGCTGAAGCGGCTGCGGCCTGCTCGTACCAGCAACCGTTTGTCCTGTGTCTGCAAGCTCACTTCCGCGTCTTCGGGCAAGGCGCGCAGGATGTCCAGCAGTTTGCGCGCGCCAACGGTGAGGGCGCGTGACTCGCGCGATCCCGAGAGCTTGCTGCGTGCGGTGATCTGGATTTCGATATCGGTCGCGAGAAAGGCGAGCGTGTCGGCTGCGCCATCGATAAGCACGTTCGACAATATCGGCAGCGTATGGCGTCGCTCGATGATTCCGCTTACCGCGGCAAGCGGTGCCAGGAGCTCGTCTCGCTTTGCTTTAATCATTCTTCTACCTAATTAGTAATAGCTAATAAGGGCACGGCTGGCGGGGGAGAACAGGCAAAAAGGCTTTGTCAGCAGGCGCTTGCCGCCACTTGGCAAGCGGGGAAAAACTGTGGAGCTGCGAAGAGGCGCTGGGGACAGTTCGCGGCCGTGACGCGCGCCGGGCCGATTATTCACAAATTGCACGCGCTTCGTACACAGCTTGTTCCATGTCTCAGCCCTTGAGCACCTGTTCGAGCACGAGATAGTCGCGGTTCAGCGAGCTGTCGCGGCTGCGCAGGCTGGCGATGGTGCGGCAGGCGTGCAGCACGGTGGTGTGGTCACGGTTGCCAAACGCCTCGCCGATCTCGGGCAGGCTCATCTGCGTCAAATCCTTCGCCAGGGCCATCGCCACCTGACGCGGCCGCGCGACGTTGCGGCTGCGCTTCTTGGAGTGCATGTCCGAGATCTTGATCTTGAAGTACTCGGCGACCGTCTTCTGGATGCCTTCGACGCTGACTTGGCGGCTGTTCAGATTGAGGATATCGCGCAAGGCCTCTTTCGCGAGGTCAAGCGAGAGCTCCCGCCCCGTGAAGCGCGCGAAAGCCAGGACCTTCTTCAGCGCGCCTTCCAGCTCACGCACGTTGGAGCGGATATGCTTCGCGATGAAGAACGCGATCTCTTCGGAGACCTGCACAGCCTCGGCTTCCGCTTTCTTCAGCACGATCGCGACGCGCATTTCGAGCTCCGGGGGCTCGATCGCCACGGTCAATCCCCAGCCGAAGCGCGAGATAAGCCGCTCCTCCATGCCGGCGATTTCCTTGGGGTAGGTATCGCAGGTGATGACGATCTGCTTATGCGCTTCGACCAGCGCGTTGAACGCGTAGAAGAACTCCTCTTGCGTGCGTCCCTTGTTGGAGAAGAACTGGATATCGTCGATCAGCAGCAGGTCGAGTGAATGGTAGTAACGCTTGAACTCGTCGAACGATTTCTGCTGGTATGCGCGCACCACATCGGTAACGTACTGCTCGGCATGGATGTAACGGATGCGCGCCTGCGGCCGGCGGTCGGCGACCTGATTGCCGATCGCCTGGACGAGGTGCGTCTTGCCGAGCCCGACCCCGCCGTAGACGAACAGGGGGTTGTAGGAAATGCCGGGATTTTCGGCCACCTGGATCGCTGCCGCGCGCGCAAGCTGGTTTGCCTTTCCCGTCACGAAGCTGTCGAACGAGAAGCCGCGGTTAAGGCGCGAGCGCTCCTGCACGGGCGGCTCGGGCGCCGCGCGCGCAGCGGGCGCGGCCGGACGCAGGCTCGGTTCGCCGCCGCGTGCGAGCACGAGGCGCAAGCCGACTTCCCGCCCGCTGGTTTCCGCCGCCAGTCGTTCGATGCGTGCGGCGAAGCGCTCGCGGACGAGTTCCAGCACAAAGCGATTCGGTGCCGTGAGGATCAGCGCGTCTTCGGTTGCGCCGGACTCGGGCGCCAGGGGCCGAATCCAGGTGTTGAACTGTTGCGCGGGCAGCTCCTGCTCAAGACGACGCAGGCAGGCGTCCCAGAGGTTTTGCATCTTTTGGTTGGCCTAAAGCGAGCCTGAATTTTACCTTGGCGGCGACGGGTTATCCACAGCGCGCGCCGCATGTTTTTTCGATTTGACAACGCGTTCAGCAGCACGCTCTAATACCGCCCTTTTTCGCAGCGGGACAGTCCATGAAGCGCACATACCAACCGTCCAAGACGCGTCGCGCACGCCGCCATGGCTTCCTCGTGCGCAGCCGCACGCGTGGCGGACGCGCGGTGTTGCGCAACCGGCGCGCGCGCGGCCGCCGGCGCGTCGGGCTGTAGCGGTTGTAGCGGCGCCGGGCAAGCGTTTCGGGCTGGATGCGAGTCGCCGGCTGCGCCACAAGGCGCAGTTCGAGCAGCTGCTGCGTGAAGGCGAGCGGCGCAGCCTGGGCGGCTACCTGTTTTATGTAGGGCGCCGCGCGGGGGGTAAGCCGCGCGTCGGGATTCTGATCTCGCGCCGGCACGCCGCCGCCGCCGTCGAGCGTAACCGCATCAAGCGATGTATCCGCGAAGCCTTCCGACTCGAGCAGGAAAACATTGGGAGCCTCGAGCTCCTGATTCGGCCGCCCTACGGCGTGCGTGGCTCGCCAGCCATGATCAGGCAGCTGCGCGAGCTGTTGCGTCGCCTGGCGCCGTGATCACGGAGGCGCTGCGAGCCGTGGTGCGCGGCTACCGGTGGTTCGTGCGCCCGGTTCTGCCGTCGACCTGCCGCTTCTACCCGAGCTGCTCCGAATATGCCGAGCAGGCGCTCGAGCGCCACGGCGCCTGGCGCGGTAGCGCGCTCATCGTGCGGCGGCTTTGTCGCTGCGGTCCCTGGCACCCCGGCGGCTACGACCCGGTGCCCTGAGCATGGATACGCAGCGACTGATTCTGCTGTTCATCTTCGGCTTTTCGGTGCTGATGCTGTGGGAGGCGTGGCAGCGCGAGCATCAGCCGAAGGCGCCGGCACATGCCGAGCAGCCGGTCCCGCCCAAGACAGCGAGCGCGGCTGCGGCGGCCCCGAGCCAGGGCGCGATCGGGACGCCCGCGACGGCAGCGCAGAAGGGCGAGAGCATCGTCATCACGACGGATCTCGTCATCGCCGAGATCGATACGCTCGGCGGCACGTTGAAGCGCCTCGAGCTCCTGCGGCACAAGGACTCAGCCGACCCGGAAAAGAGCTTCGTCCTCATCAGTCCCGCACATCAATACGAGGCGCAAAGCGGGCTTACCGGCGACGGCGGCCCGAACCATCGCAGTCTGTGGCACGCCGAAGCCGGGCCGCGCACGCTGGCGCCGGGCGCTGATGCCGTGCAGCTGCGACTCACGGCAACAGGCAAAGACGGCCTGCAGGTCGAGAAGATCTACACCTTCAGGCGCAACAGCTACGTCATCGACGTGTCGCTGCGCGTCCACAACGGTGGCCGCGCGCCGGTCTCCACATACGCGTACTTCCAGCTCACTCACGACGGCAAGCCGGAGGGCCAGCGCAACTCCGTCGCCGAGACCTTTGGCGCGCAGAGCTTCACCGGATTCGGCCTCTTCAGCGAAGAGCACAAGTACCAGAAGGTCCATCCCGCCGACCTCGACAAAGGGAAAGCGGACTACGTAAAGCAGGCGAAGGACGGCTGGCTCGCCCTAGTGCAGCATTATTTCGTCTCAGCCTGGCTCGTGCCGCAGGGGATGATGCGCGACTATCTTCTCGAAAAGCGCCAGGACGGCACCTACGCCGGCAGGTTGCTTGTGCCCGTAAGCGTTGCACCGGGAGCCGACGCGAGCGCCGACGTGCCGCTCTACGCCGGGCCGCAGGAGAAGCGACGCCTGGAAGCCGCGGCGCCCGGCTTGGACCTGGTCGTCGATTACGGATGGCTTACGGTCATTGCTTGGCCTCTCTTCTGGCTGCTCGAGAAGCTTCACGCACTCACCGGCAACTGGGGCGTCGCCATCATCCTCCTCACGGTGCTCATCAAGCTGATCTTCTTCCCGCTTTCGGCCGCGAGCTACCGCTCAATGGCCAAGATGAAGCTGATCACGCCGCGTCTCACCAAGATCCGCGAGATGTACGCGAACGACCGCCAGAAGATGAACCAGGCGATGATGGAGCTGTACAAGACGGAGAAGATCAATCCGCTGGGCGGCTGCTTTCCGATCGTGGTGCAGATCCCGGTGTTCATCGCCCTCTACTGGGTGCTACTCGCCGCGATCGAGCTGCGCCACGCGCCGTTCATCCTGTGGATCAAGGACCTCGCGGCGCTCGACCCGTACTTCGTGCTTCCGATCCTGATGACGGCGACTATGGTGCTGCAGACACGCATGAACCCGACGCCGCCCGATCCGGTGCAGGCCAAGGTCATGCAGTTCATGCCGTACGTCTTCAGTATCTTCTTCTTCTTCTTCCCCGCCGGCCTCGTGCTCTACTGGCTGGTCAACAATATCCTCTCCATCCTCCAGCAGTGGCAGATTCAGCGCATGTTCAATCGCGACAGACCTGCCCATGCCAAGCGGTGAGGTAGCCCGCGACACGATCGCCGCGATCGCCACCCCTGCCGGCCGCGGCGGAATCGGCATCGTGCGCATCTCCGGCCCGGGCGCCGTACGCATCGCTCAAGCGTTGCTCGGCCGCTTGCCTGCGCCCCGGCACGCCGAGCTTGCGCCCTTCGCCGACGCGCACGGCGAGCCGATCGACGAGGGACTGGCACTGTACTTCCCGGCGCCCGCTTCCTACACCGGCGAAGATTTGCTCGAGCTACACGGCCACGGCGGCCCGGTGGTCATGGGAACACTGCTCGCTGCGTGCCTTGACGCCGGGGCTCGCCTTGCCGAGCCCGGCGAATTCACACGACGCGCCTTCCTCGAAGGCAAGATCGACCTTGCGCAGGCGGAGGCGGTGGCCGATCTCATCGACGCTGCGAGCCGCGAGGCGGCGCGCAGCGCGCTGCGCTCGCTAAGCGGCGAGTTTTCCGCCGCGATCGGGCGTTTGCAGCGCAAGATGGTGGAGCTGCGCGCGCTTACCGAAGCGCAGCTCGACTTTCCCGAAGAGGAACTCGATGACGTTCACCGCCACGATACGGCGGAGCGCCTGGAGGCGGTGCGCGCGGCGCTTGACGAAGTTCTCGCGCGAAGCCGGCAAGGAAGCCTGCTGCGCAGCGGCGTCCACGCCGTGCTTGTCGGTCCTCCGAACGTCGGCAAGTCGAGCCTGCTCAACCGCCTCGCCGGCGAGGAACGCGCCATCGTCACGCCGGTACCCGGCACAACGCGCGATGCGCTGCGTGAGCCGATTCAGATTGAGGGGGTGCCGCTCGTGCTGGTAGATACGGCGGGCTTGCGTGCATCAGCCGACGAAATCGAGCGCCTCGGCATGGCGCGCACACAGCAGGAACTCGGGCGCGCCGATATCGTCATCGTGGTTCACGAAGCGGGGTCGCACGAGCGCATGACCCAGCCCATCGCGCCTGAGGCCGCGCGCATTGATGTGTACAACAAGGTCGATCTCCATCCCGGCTTCCATGCGCCCGCGGACACGCTTGCGGTATCGGCGAAGACCGGGCAGGGACTTGCCGAGCTGCGCCAGGCAATCCTGCGTGCAGCAGGATGGTCCGCCACGGGAGAATCGGTCTTTCTTGCGCGCGAGCGGCACCTTCGGGCGCTGGCGAACGCGAGCGCGCATCTCGTGCGGGCGGCCGGTCACCAGGCGAGCTGGGAGCTTTTTGCCGAAGACCTGCGACTCGCGCATAACGAGCTGGCGGCGATCACCGGTGAGTTCACAAGCGATGATCTGCTGGGCGAAATCTTCAGCCGCTTCTGCATCGGCAAGTAGCGTTTCGACGGGATAAGCACTTGAACCTAAAGTGTTTATCCAAGTGGCGGAGGGACCGAGCCGAGCGCCGGTGGTGCCCTCGATGCTAGAATGCCCGGCCTGAACCAACTGCTAGCGCACCGGCCCAGCTTCGCTGGGCCTTTGACTTTCTGGAGTCAGCCCGCATGAACGCTGCGTCTACCGCGCCCGAGTGGGTACGCCATCAGGAGTTGCGGCAGTGGGTCGCGGACCTCGCGCGCCAAACCAAGCCCGCGAACGTCGTGTGGTGCGATGGCTCGCAGGCGGAGTACGAGCGGCTTTGCGAGGAGCTGGTTGCGAAGGGCACCTTCATCCGGCTGAACCCGGTACTGCGGCCGAAATCGTTCCTCGCGCGTTCCCATCCGAGCGACGTCGCCCGGATGGAGGAGCGCACCTTCATTTGCAGCAGATCCAAGGAAGACGCGGGCCCGACCAACAACTGGGTGGATCCGCGCGAAATGCGCCGCAAGCTCGACCAGTTGTTCGACGGCTGCATGCGCGGACGGACGATGTATGTCGTTCCTTTCTCCATGGGGCCGATCGGCTCCCCGATCGCGCAAATCGGCGTCGAGATCACGGATTCCGCCTACGTCGCCGTAAGCATGCGCATCATGACGCGCATGGGCCGGGCGGTGATCGAGTGGCTCGGCGAACAAGGCAACTTCGTGCCCTGCGTGCATTCAGTGGGTGCGCCGCTCGAGCCCGGCCAAGCAGACGTCGCCTGGCCGTGTAATGACAAAGAGAAATGGATCGTGCACTTTCCCGAGACGCGCGAAATCTGGTCGTTCGGCTCGGGCTATGGCGGCAACGCACTTCTCGGCAAGAAATGCCTGGCGCTGCGCATCGCTTCAGTCATGGCGCGCGACGAAGGGTGGCTTGCCGAGCACATGCTGATCCTCGGTCTCGAGGCCCCCACGGGCGAGAAGAGCTACGTGGCGGCCGCTTTCCCTTCGGCGTGCGGCAAGACCAATCTGGCCATGCTGATTCCGCCGCCCGCGTTCAAGGGCTGGAAAGTGACGACGGTCGGCGAAGATATCGCCTGGATCAAGCCGGGGCCCGATGGTCGCCTTCGGGCCATCAATCCCGAGTACGGCCTATTCGGTGTCGCCCCCGGGACCTCCGAGCACACCAACCCGAACGCGATGACGATGCTGCGCGCGGACGTCATCTTCACCAACGTGGCGCTCACTCACGAAGGCGACGTCTGGTGGGAGGGCATGACGAACGAGCCGCCGGCCGAGCTCACCGATTGGCAGGGTCGGCCGTGGACGCCGGAAGACGGCAGGAAGGGGCGTCTGGCCGCGCATCCGAACGCACGCTTCACCGTCCCGGCGGCGCAATGCCCGTCGCTCGACCCGAAGTGGGAAGACCCGCAGGGCGTGCCGATCGCCGCGTTCGTCTTCGGCGGACGGCGCTCATCGACCGTGCCTCTCGTGGTCGAGGCGCCCACTTGGGAAGACGGCGTATACATGGCGGCCACGCTCGGCTCCGAGACGACGGCGGCCATCACCGGCAAAGTCGGCGTCGTGCGCCGTGACCCGATGGCGATGCTTGCTTTTTGCGGCTACAACATGGGCGACTACTTCGCCCACTGGCTGAAGATGGGTCGGGCGGTGAAGCAGCCGCCGCGCATCTTCCGAGTGAATTGGTTCCGTCGCGACGCACAAGGGCGTTTCATGTGGCCCGGCTTCGGCGAAAACATGCGCGTGCTGCAATGGATCGTCGAGCGCTGCCAAGGCCGTGGCCGCGGCGTCGAGAGCCCGCTTGGCATCATGCCGCGCTTCGAGGATCTGAATTGGCACGGCCTCGAGACGAAGATGACGCCGGCGCAGTATGCGGAACTCAGCCGCATCGATTTGTCGGCTTGGCAGGACGAGCTCAAATCGCACGACGAGCTCTTTGAAAAGCTCGGCGCGCACGCGCCATCGGCGCTCGACGTTCGGCGCGGGCGCATGCACGAGCGGCTCGCCGCCTAATTCTCGCGCAGTAGATACGCGGCGCCGGCCGCGACGATCGCTGCCGCAGCCGCAGCGCAAAACGCGGCCGGCGATCGCCAGTACTCCACGAGAGTTCCGCCAAGCCCCATTCCGGTTCCGACGCCTGCGAGCAGCGCACTCGTCGCCCATGTGAAAGCTTCTGTCGCGTGCTCGGGACGTGCCGTCTTGGCGACGAGCATTGATTGGATGATCAGCGCCGGCGCCATGACTATGCCGCCCAAGGTCGAGAACAATCCGAACGCTCCGATGTGCCAGGGCAGTGCCAGCGGCAGCAAGCCCACGCCCATCACAGCGAGCGTCAAGCTGAACTGGCGTGCCAGCGGGATGCGCCAGTGGCGGCTGCCGTAGGCGAGTCCACCAAACGCGCTCCCGGCGCTCATCACGCCGAGGAATACGCCGGCGAGCGCCGGCCGATCCGCTTCGGCGGCATAGGCGGCAACACCGATTTCAGTCAGTCCAAAGGCGATCGCGTAGCACGCGACGATCATCACCAACGCGATTAGACGGCGCTCGGCCAGCGGACCGAGCAAACTGCTCGCCGTCCGGCGCTCTATCCGCCATTCGCGCAGCGCCGCCGATCGCAGGAAGAGTTGCACACCGACGAAGGCGCAGGCAGCGGCGCATGCCACGGCGATAGCGGCCGATGCCACCGCGACGAGCACCGCAACGAGCATCGGACCCGCGATGAACATCACCTCGATGAGCACAGAATCGACCGAGTACGCCGTGGCAAGAGTTCTTTCCTCGGCGAAGCGCTGGCGCAGGAACGTCCGCATGCATATCGTGATCGGCGGAAAGCTCGCTCCCGCAGCCGCGGCACACGCGAAGACGAGCGCGACCGGAGCACCATCAAGTACAGCGAGAATTACCGCTGCAAGCGAAGTAGGGAAGAGCAGCGAGCACACGAGGAGCACGCCGCGCGGCCCTTGCCGGTCAATAAACCTGCCGAGTGCTGGTGCGATGATCGCCAGACCGGCGACATAAGCTCCGGTAGTCGCGCCGGCAGTAGCAAAGGAGCCGCGTGCGCCTTGTACAAGAAGCAGGATCGCCAGCCCGCACATCCCAATGGGCAGGCGGCCGACCACCGAGGCGGCGTAGAGGTAGCGGACCGAGCCGTCGGCGAAGAGCTTGGCATATGTATGCATCGGGATCACGAGTCTTTGCTGCATTGCAGCAGAGCCGCTGTTCCACGTGAAACGAAGGCAGTGGATCGCGTTGCTTTTGCGCGTCGCGTAAAATGCCACATCCCATGCAATTCCCAGCGGAATTCGACGTCATCGTGGTCGGCGGCGGCCACGCCGGCACCGAGGCCGCGCTTGCTGCAGCGCGAATGGGACGGCGTACGTTGCTCCTGACCCACAGCATCGAGACGCTCGGTCAGATGTCCTGCAATCCATCGATTGGCGGCATCGGCAAGGGACATCTGGTGAAGGAGATCGATGCGCTAGGCGGCGCCATGGCCTTGGCCACCGACGAGGCCGGTATCCAGTTCCGTACGCTTAATGCGTCCAAAGGGCCCGCTGTGCGGGCGACGCGTGCACAAGCGGATCGCGTGCTCTACCGGCAGGCCATTCGGCACCGCCTCGAAAACCAGCCGAGCCTGGTGATTTTTCAGCAGGCCGTGGACGACGTGCTCGTCGAGGGCGACCGCGTGGTTGGAGTTGCCACGCAGCTTGGAGTGCAGTTCCGCGCCAGGACAGTCGTGCTGACCACGGGCACTTTCCTCGCCGGCCTCATTCATGTCGGACTCAAGAGCCACACCGCTGGCCGAGCCGGCGAGCCGGCTGCGGCAACGCTCGCCGCCCGGCTGCGCGAACTTAGGCTTCCAGTCGGGCGCCTGAAAACCGGGACGCCGCCACGGCTCGATCGCCGGACGGTGGACCTTGCGGCGATGGAGTTGCAGCCGGGTGATGCGCCAGAACCGGTGTTCTCGTTCATCGGCGAGCGCACCATGCATCCGCGGCAGTTGCCCTGCTGGATCACGCACACGAACGAGCGAACGCACGAGCTGATTCGCGGCGCGCTCGATCGCTCACCCATGTTCACGGGGGTGATCCAGGGCATCGGACCGCGCTATTGCCCGTCGATCGAGGACAAGGTGCATCGATTCGCTGGCAAGGCGAGCCACCAGATCTTCATCGAGCCGGAGAGCCTGTCGACCAATGAGCTCTATCCGAATGGCATCTCCACCAGCTTGCCGTTCGACGTACAACTTGAGCTCGTGCACTCGATTCGCGGGCTGGAGCGAGCACACATCGTGCGGCCTGGATACGCCATCGAATACGACTATTTCGATCCGCGCAATCTTCACGCTTCGCTCGAGACGAAGTCGCTGCGCGGCCTGTTCTTCGCCGGCCAGATCAATGGCACGACGGGCTACGAGGAGGCCGCTGCGCAAGGGTTGCTTGCCGGCGTGAACGCCGCGCTGCTTGCAGCAGAGGAACCGGCTTGGTACCCGCGGCGCGATGAGGCCTACCTTGGAGTCCTGGTTGACGACCTCATTACGCGCGGCGTTTCGGAGCCGTACCGGATGTTTACCAGCCGGGCTGAATACCGCCTGCAACTGCGCGAAGACAACGCGGATCTGCGCTTGACCGAGATCGGGCGGCGTCTCGGCCTCGTGGATGACCCTCGCTGGGATGCACTTAACCGCAAACGCGACGCGATCGCCCGAGAGAAGCGGCGCTTGACTGATTTGATGGTGAGCGCTGGCTCTCACGAAAAGCTTTGCGCTATAGAGCTTTTGAAGCGACCGGAAGTTCACTATGCCGATCTCGTGACCGAGGAGCCTGCGTCCGCTGAGATCGGCGAACAGCTCGAGATCCAAGTCAAGTATGAGGGGTACATCGAGCGCCAGCGCGAGGAAGTTGCACGCAGGCGCGAATTCGAGGGACTGGCGCTCCCTGCCGATCTCGACTACCGCAGCGTCAACGGCTTGTCGGTGGAGGTGCAGCAAAAGTTGAATCGCCACCGGCCCGAGACCCTCGGGCAAGCCTCGCGTATCTCGGGGATCACGCCGGCGGCGATTTCGCTGCTCCTGGTGCATTTGAAGAGGGGATTTCAGCCGTCCAAAAAAACGGCATGACGCCGCGCACCGCGCTTGAGCGCGGCCTAGATCAATTGGCGCTCGCCCTTCCGGCGAGCGCGCGCGAGCAACTGCTGCAGTACCTGGCACTGCTCGACAAATGGAATCGCATCTACAACTTGACCGCAATTCGTGACCCGCTTGGCATGGTGAGCCATCACCTGCTCGACTCCCTCGCGGCGCTGCCCCATCTGCCGTTAGCCGCGGCCGCGCGTGTCGCCGACGCCGGTTCGGGCGCCGGTCTGCCGGGCATTCCGCTCGCCCTGGCGAGACCGCGATGGCAAGTGGTGCTCGTCGAAGCGAACCAGAAGAAAACGGCGTTTCTGCGCCAAGCGAGCATCGAGCTCGAGCTGCCCAACGTTGAGGTGCATGAAGGCCGCATCGAAGCCTGGCGACCGCAAGACCGGTTCGAGTTGGTTATCTCGCGCGCGTTCACGCGCCTTGCCGACTTCGTCGCGACATGCCGGCATCTCGTCGCGCCGCGCGGCATGCTCGCCGCCATGAAAGGCAAGCATCCGCAGGCGGAGCTCGCCGACCTTCCGCCCGACGTACAGTGCAATGCGGTGATTGCGCTCGACGTGCCGTTTCTCGAGGCGGAGAGGCATCTCGTGCTGTGCGAACTGCGGACATGACTACGGCCCAAGTGCTGGCAGTGGTGAATCAGAAAGGCGGCGTCGGCAAGACCACTACCAGCGTGAACCTCGCGGCCGCGCTCGCCCAGGCAGGCCGCCGCGTACTGTTGATCGATCTCGACCCGCAGGGCAATGCCACCATGGGCAGTGGTATCGACAAGCGCGCGGCGCCTCGTACCGTGTATCACGTGCTGCTCGGTTTGTGCGAGCTCACGGCCGCACGCACGCGGAGCGAGCAGGGCGGCTTTGACCTGGTGCCGGCGAATCGCGAGCTCGCCGGCGCGGAAGTTGAGCTCGTGGAGTTGCCGGCACGCGAGTCGCGACTCAAGACCGCGCTCGAGCACGTGCTCGGCGAATACGATTTCGTGCTCATCGACTGCCCGCCGTCGCTCAGCTTGCTGACGGTGAATGCGCTCACGACGGCGCAGCGCGTGCTGATCCCAATGCAATGCGAGTACTACGCCCTCGAAGGGCTTTCTGATCTGGTGGCGACGATCAAGCGCGTACGCGCACATCTGAACCCCCAGCTCGAAATCGCCGGGCTCCTGCGCACCATGTACGACCCGCGCAACACGCTGTCGCAGCAGGTCTCGCAGCAGCTCGAGGCGCACTTCGGCGACAAGGTCTATCGCACGCTCGTGCCGCGAAACGTGCGCCTTGCCGAGGCGCCGAGCTACGGCATACCGGCGGTGCTGTGGGACGCAACCTCGAAGGGCGCGCAAGCTTATGTCGCGCTCGCGAGCGAGATCCTTGGGGCTGCGGCATGAAGGCGAAGGGGCTCGGGCGCGGACTGGACGCGCTGCTCGGCGGCGACGAGGCTCCGCGCGAGGCGCTCGCGACAGTGGACGTTACGTCGATCCGGCCGGGGCGCTACCAGCCCCGTACGCACATGGACGAGCGTTCGCTCGCCGAGCTGGCGCAATCGATTCGCTCGCAGGGGCTGTTGCAGCCGGTCGTACTGCGGCGGCTCGATGGCGGCTATGAGCTGGTCGCGGGCGAGCGGCGCTGGCGCGCGGCGCAGATGGCCGGGCTGCAGCAGATTCCCGCGATCGTGCGCGAGGTGCCCGACGACGCGGCCCTCGTGATGGCGCTTATAGAGAACGTGCAGCGCGAGGACCTCAATCCGATGGAGGAGGCGGCAGCGGTTCAGCGGCTGATCGACGAATTCAGCATGACGCATGAGCAGGCGGCCGATGCCGTCGGCCGCTCGCGCAGCGCGACGAGCAACCTGCTGCGGCTGCTCAAGCTCGCGAAGCCGGTGCAGGAAATGCTGATGCGCGGTGCGCTTGAGATGGGCCATGCGCGCGCGCTGCTTGCGCTCGACGGCGCGCGCCAGATCGAGCTCGCCACACGCATCGCCGCGCGCGAGCTCTCCGTACGCGAGACCGAGGCGCTGGTGCAGCGGCTGCTGCGCGCGCCCGCGCAGCGGCGCCGCAAGCGCGCCGACCGCGACCTCGAGCGCCTGGCCGAAGAACTTTCCGAGCGGCTGGGGACCACGGTTGAGATCCGTCCGTCGCGCAAGGGACGCGGCAAGCTGCTGCTGCATTACTCGAGCCTCGATCATCTCGAAGCGCTGCTCAAGCGGCTCAAGTGATGAACCTTGCTCTAGATCAAGTCTCCGAGGAACCTTGCGTTATACTTTCGCCCCTTTGCGAGGGGCGAAGAACACCGCGTAATGCTTCGCCAGCTACGCAGACCTGTCCTCACCGTCCTGAAATGGCAACTCGTTGCGACCACGGCGCTCGCGCTGCTCTCCGGCCTCGTTGCGGGCCGGCATGGCGCGATTTCCGCCGCGGCGGGCGGTGCCATCAGCATCACGGCTGGACTGAGCGCAGCCATGGTGGCGTCGCTGGGCGGCGCGCGCTCGGCCGGTGGCGTGGTGATGGGTGCGCTGCGCGCCGAAGCCGTGAAGCTCGGCGTCGCGGTGCTGCTGCTCTGGCTTGTGCTCTCGAACTACGCTCAAGCCGTGGTGGGCGCGCTCATCGCCAGTTTCGTCGTCACGCTGCTTATCTTTGCGATGGCGTTCTTCGTACGCGACTTCTGACGTTCCGATAAATGGCAGCCGGCGGCGACCTCACTCCTTCGGAGTACATCCAGCATCACCTGACGTTCTTCACCAAGCCGGTGGCCGGCGAAGGCGGCTTCTGGACCTTGAACGTCGACTCGCTCATCGTCTCGATCCTGCTTGGCATCATCGGTGTCGGCTTCATCTGGTGGGTCGTGCGTGGCGCGACCTCCGGGGTACCGAGCAAACGTCAGGCGGCGGTGGAGTGGCTCATCGACTTCATCGACGACCAGGCGAAGGGCATCTTTCAGCACGGCGACCGTCATCGCTTCATCGCGCCGCTCGCGTTGACCGTGTTCGTCTGGGTGGTACTGATGAACGCGATGGATTTCCTGCCCGCCGACTGGGTCGAGATCGTGACGCGCCATGTGTCGGAGCATGGCTTCCGCTATGTGCCGACGGCGGATGTGAACACCACGTTCGCGCTTTCCATTTCGGTGCTGCTCCTCAGCGTTTACTTCGCGATTTCGATCAAAGGCTTCGGCGGCTGGGTGCATGAGCTGTTCTGCGCGCCGTTCGGCGCGCATCCGCTGCTGTGGCCCGCGAACTTCCTTTTCCAGCTGGTCGAGTACACCTCGAAGACGCTGTCGCATTCGCTGCGGCTCTTCGGCAACATGTACGCGGGCGAAATCCTGTTTCTGCTGCTCTGGATGCTGGCTGCGACGAGCATCGGCGGCGTGATCGCCGCCTCGGTGCTCGGCCTGGGCTGGGCGATCTTCCACATCCTGATCGTGCTCCTGCAGGCGTACATTTTCATGATGCTCACCGTCGTGTACATCTCGATGGCGCACGAGCACCACTAATTCCTTCATCCGCTAAAAGGGGAAAACTCCGATGGACAAGCTTCAACTCCTCGCAATGGTGCAGGCCTACACCGGCATCGGTGTCGGGCTGATGATCGGCCTCGGCGCTGCCGGCGCCTGCATCGGCGTGGGCATCATGTGCAGCCGCTTTCTCGAGGCGGCCGCCCGCCAGCCGGAGCTGACGAACTCGCTGCAGGGCAAGGTGTTCCTGCTGCTCGGCCTGATCGACGCTTCGTTCATCATCGGACTTGGCATTGCGATGTTCTTTGCGTTTGCCAATCCGCTCGCCACCGCGTTCCGCTAAGCGATGAACCTCAATCTCAGCCTGATCGCGCAGGCCCTCACGTTCGCGGCCTTCATCTGGTTCACGGTCAAATTTATCTGGCCGCACATGCTGCGCGCGATCGAAACGCGCCAGAAGACCATTGCAGACGGTCTCGCCGCGGCCGAACAGGGTCGCAGGTCGCTCGAGCTCTCGACGCGCCAGGCGGACGACGCGATCAAGGAAGCGCGCGCGCGGGCGGCCGAGATCCTGGCGCAGGCAGAGAAGCGCTCCGTCCAGCTGATCGACGAGGCGCGGCACGCTGCGAAGGACGAAGGCGGCCGCGAGCTTGCCGCCGCCAAGGCGGAGATCGAGCAGGAGGTGACACGCGCACGCGAGGAGCTGCGCGATCGCGTCGCATCGCTGGCGGTCGCCGGCGCGGAGAAGATCCTGCGCCGCGAGGTTGACGCCCGCGCGCACGCGGACCTGCTCGAATCGATCAAGCGCCAGCTCTAGATGGCCGAACCCCGTACCGTCGCGCGGCCGTACGCCGAAGCCGCTTTCAAGCTCGCCGACGAGGCGGGCGCGCTGGCGCGCTGGTCGGAGATGCTTGCTGCGCTCGCGGCCGTGGCCGCGGACCCGCGCGTGCGCCAGGCGGCAGCCGATCCGCGGCTCTCGGATGCGCAACGCGCCGGCCTTTTTATCACCGTCCTGGGCGGCAGGCTCACGGGCGAAGCAGAAAACTTCGTGCGCGTGCTCGCGCAGAACGATCGCCTTGGGCTGCTGCGCGAAATTCGCGAGCAGTTCGAGATGTTGAAGAACGAGCGCGAGGGAGTCGTGGAGGCCACCGTGCAGTCGGCGTTCGAGCTCACCGCCGCGCAGCTGAAGGACATCGTCACCCGTCTGGAAAAGAAAACCGGCCGCAAAGTGCGGCCACAGGTTTCGGTGGACCGCGAGCTCATCGGCGGGGTGAAGATCGTGCTCGGCGACAAGGTTATCGACGGCTCGGCGCGCGCGCAGCTCGCGGCGCTCGAAACCGCACTCAAAGCTTAAGGAGCATCCATGCAACTCAACCCTTCGGAAATCTCCGAGCTCATCAAGAGCCGCATCCAGAACCTCGACGCCGGCGCCCAGATGCGCACGCAAGGCACGGTGGTCTCCGTTACCGACGGCATCTGCCGCGTCCACGGACTCTCCGATGTCATGCAGGGCGAGATGCTCGAATTCCCGAAGAACACGTTCGGCCTTGCGCTCAACCTCGAGCGCGACTCCGTTGGCGCGGTGATTCTCGGCGAGTACACGCACATCACCGAAGGCGACACGGTCAAAACCACCGGCAAGATCCTCTCGGTGCCGATCGGTCCCGAGCTTCTCGGCCGCGTGGTCAATTCGCTCGGCCAGCCGATCGACGGCAAGGGACCGATCAACGCCAAGCTGAGCGACGTCATCGAGAAGGTGGCGCCCGGCGTGATCGCGCGCCAGTCGGTGTCGCAGCCGGTGCAGACGGGGCTCAAGGCGATCGACTCCATGGTGCCGATCGGCCGCGGGCAGCGCGAGCTCATCATCGGCGACCGCCAGACCGGCAAGACCGCGGTCGCGGTCGACACGATCATCAACCAGAAGGGCAAGGACCTCTTCTGCGTCTATGTCGCGATCGGCCAAAAGGCTTCCACCATCGCGAACGTCGTGCGCAAGCTCGAAGAGCACGGCGCCATGGCCTACACCATCGTGGTCGCCGCTTCCGCCTCGGAGTCGGCCGCCATGCAATACATCGCGCCCTATTCCGGCTGCACCATGGGCGAGTACTTCCGCGATCGCGGGCAGGACGCGCTCATCATCTACGACGACCTGACGAAGCAAGCCTGGGCCTACCGCCAGGTGTCGCTGCTCCTGCGCCGTCCTCCGGGCCGCGAGGCGTATCCGGGCGACGTGTTCTACCTGCACTCGCGCTTGCTTGAGCGCGGCGCGCGCGTCAACGCCGAGTATGTCGAGAAATTCACCAAAGGCACCGTCAAGGGCAAAACCGGCTCGCTCACCGCGCTGCCGGTGATCGAGACGCAAGCGGGCGACGTGACCGCCTTCGTGCCGACGAACGTCATCTCGATCACCGACGGGCAGATCTTTCTCGAGACCGATCTGTTCAACGCGGGCATTCGCCCCGCCATCAACGCTGGCATCTCAGTGTCACGGGTGGGCGGCGCGGCACAGACCAAGATCATGAAGCGCCGCGATACGGGTGGCGGCGTGCGCCTCGCGCTTGCGCAGTACCGCGAGCTCGCCGCGTTCGCGCAGTTCGCGAGCGATCTCGACGAAGCGACGCGCAAGCAGCTCGAGCGCGGCCGCATGGTGACTGAGCTCATG
>DASSLQ010000276.1:0-8041 GCA_035689325.1 Burkholderiales bacterium
CGCTGCCCGTGCCGCGCACGATGTAGCTGCGCGCGCCCATGCTGCCCGGGATGATGCCGAGCTCGCCGCGGCCGGCACGGATCGCGCCCTTGCGCGTGAGCCAGACGTCCTCGCCAAAGTGGCGCTCGCGCTCGACGTAGTTGTGATGGCAGTTCACCGCCTCCTCCGCCGCGTCGAACGGCGGCAGGTGCCGATGCAGCGCGTCGATGACGAGCTCCATCATCTCGGCGCGGTTGGCGCGCGCGTAGTCCTGTGCCCAGCCGACCGCCTCCACGTAATCGTCGAAGTGCTGCGCGCCTTCGGGGAAATAAGCGAGGTCGCGGTCCGGAAGGTGGAGCTGGTTGCGCTCGGCATCGCGGCGCGCGAGCTCGATGAAGTAGGTGCCGATAGCGTTGCCGATGCCGCGGCTCCCGGAATGCAGCATCACCCAGACGCGATCGGCCTCGTCGAGGCACACCTCGATGAAGTGGTTGCCGCCGCCCAGCGTGCCGAGCTGGTTGACCCAGCTCGCCTTCTTGCCGATGCGCTTGTGCACGCCCGGATGCTTCTCCAGGATGCGCCGCAGTCCCTTGTCGAAGCGCTTTGCGGCATGCGTTCGCGCGTCGCGGTCTTTGTGGCTGTCGAAGCCGACCGGGACGTCGCGGCTGATCTGGTTGAACACTTTGCGCAGGCGCTCTTCGTCGAAATCGTTCGCCGCCAGCGACAACCGCCGCGCGATCATGCCGCAGCCGATGTCGACGCCGACGGCGGCCGGGATGATCGCCTGCTTCGTCGGAATCACCGACCCGACCGTCGCGCCGATGCCGAGGTGAACGTCGGGCATCGCCGCGACATGGTGGTGCACGATCGGCAGCTTGGAGATATTGACGAGCTGCTGCCGCGCGGCGGCCTCCAGCTCGGTCGTATAAATCTTGACCGGCACCAGGCCTTCGTGGATTTCGGTACGTACGGGCATGCCCCAAGTATATTAAGCACCCGATGAAAATCACCGGCGTCCGCGTCCACGTGCTGCGCTCGCCGCTCGAGCAGCCATTCGCCTTCTCGCAGGGCTGGGTGGCGAGCCGCGGCGCCACGCTCGTCGAAGTCAGCACCGACGAGGGCCTTGTCGGCTGGGGCGAGGCGCTGTGCCAGGGGCTGCAGCCGCCGGAGATCGCGGCGGCCGCGATCCAGCACGCGCTCGCGCCGCTCGCCCTCGGCGCCGATCCGCTCGAGCCCGAAGTGCTCTGGCACCGGATGTATCACCGCACGCGCGACTACGGCCAGAAAGGCGCGGTGATCGGCGCGATCAGCGCCATCGACATCGCCTGCTGGGACATCGCCGGGAAGGCGCGGCGCGAGCCGGTAGCGCGGCTCCTCGGCGGGATGTTCCGCAAGCGCGTGCAGGCATACGCCACCGGCTTCTATCGCGTGCGCGGGCAGGGCGAGGCGGCGCGTCTCGCGCAGGAAGCCGAGCGTCACCTTGGCCAGGGATTCACGGCGTACAAGGTCAAGCTCGGCTTCGGCATCGAGGACGACCTGGCGGTGATGCGCGCCGTGAAGGAAGCGGCGGGAAAGCACGAGGCGATGATCGACACGAACCATGCCTACGGCATCGCCGACGCGATCCGCCTCGGCCGCGGGCTGGAGGACATGGGTTGGCGCCTGCGCTGGTACGAGGAACCGGTGGTGCAGGAGGACCTCGCGGGCTACGCCGAGGTGCGCCGCGCGCTCGCCACCCCGATCGCGGGCGGCGAGAACGAATACACCGCGTTCGGCTTCCGCAACCTGCTTGCCGCACGCGCGCTCGACATCGCGCAGCCCGATCTCTGCATCGCCGGCGGCTTCACCGCCTGCCGCCACATCGTGGCGCTGGCGCATGCGCACGGCGTGCAGGTGAATCCGCATGTCTGGGCCTCCGCGGTTGGCCAGGCAGCGTCACTGCAGTTCATCGCCTCCATCCCGGTGGCTAACCACTCGCTCTTCCCGAGCGACATCCTCCTCGAGTTCGACACCTCGTCGCACCCGTTCCGCGAGCATCTCACCGACATGCCGCTGCGCCAGCGCGCCGGCTGGGTCGAGATCCCCGAAAAACCGGGCCTCGGCATCGAGGTCGACCGCAAGACGCTGGAGAAATACTTCGCCTAGAGAAGCTGTCGTTGTCGCCCCGCGAAGCGGGGGTCCAGGTTTTTCAAAAACATGAGTTCCCGCCTGCGCGGCAACGACGTTTCGCCGCTCTTAGAGAGCGCGCACCGGCCGCGATTGCAGCGCGCGAATATGCGCGTTCTGCAAGCGTGAAAACACCGCGAGCGCCACGATGGAGCCGATGAGTGCGCTGAACATGTCGGCTTGCGTGTCCCACACGTCGCCCTGCGTGCCGAGGAACGCCTCGGCGCCCTGCCCGAGCGCGAGCGCCGCCCACCATTCGATCAGCTCGTAGCAGGCGCTCACCGTCATCGCCACGCAAACGCAGAGAAAGGCGCGCATCCAGCGGCCGGCGACGTAGCCGCCGCGGATGAAGATCTCACGCGCGAGCAGGGCCGGTGTCACGCCCTGCATGAAATGGCCGATGCGGTCGTAGGGATTGCGGTCGAGCGCGAGCCAGTGCTCGATCCAATTGCCGAGCGGCACGCGCGCGTAGGTGTAGGCGCCGCCGAAGATGAGCACGAACGCATGCACCGCGATGATCAGGTAGAGCAGATCAGTGAGCGGAAAGCGCCGATAGGTGGCGAACAACACGGGCGCCGCGATGAAGATCGGCGCCACCTCCATCAGCCAGGTGGTGCGGTCGTAGGGACGGAGACCGGAGACCACGAGAGCCACGAGCACCACCAGACCGAGCATCGCCGCGAGCTTCATGAGCCGGCGACAAGATACGCGATGCCGCTGACGATAAGCAACGCGCCGGCGACCGAGCGCACGCTCAATCGCTCCTCGCGCAGCACGGCGGCGCCGAGCAGCACGGTGACGAGCGGGTAGCCCGCGACCAGTGGCGCGACGAGCGAGACCGGCGCTGCGTTGAGCGCGGCGTACATCAGCAGCACCGCGCAGCCGTTCAGCAGCCCGGTCGCCATGAACCACAGCAGCGCGCGGCGCTCGTGCGATCGTTGCCGTCCGCGCGCGGCGAGCGACACCGTGGCGCTGGAGACGCCGTAGCCGATCAGGCTCGCGGCGAACGGGCTTGGCCACAGCGCGAGCCCCGCTTTCGCCACCACTTGCACGATGCCGCGGAGCGCCGCGCCCGCGAGCGGCAGCCATAGCGCGCGGCGCACGAGCGTGCCGCCGCGCCATGAGAGCAGCGCCACGCCGGCCACCACCGCCACGGCGGCGACGAGCGCCCGTGCTGGAATGCGCTCGCCGAGAAAGGCGAACGCCGCGGCGAGCGCGAAAAGCGGCGCGGTGCTCGAGACCGTGCCGGTCACCGAAGGGCCGAGGCGATCATTCGCCGCGAACGTGAGCAGCGTCACCACGGCGGGGAAGAAGATGCCCAGCGCTGCGAAGACCAGCGCGGCGACGAGCGTGAAACCGGAGAGATCGAGCGCGAAGGGCGCAGCAAGCACGAGCAGAGCGGTCGCGGTCGGAATGCTGATGGCGGCGCCCGAGCGGGCGTCGATGGCGCGCAGGCCGAGCTTGGCGGTTACCAGCGCGCTCCCGAAGCAGATGGCGCTGACACCGGCCACGAGGAGCGCCTGGTCCTCGCTCAGCGTAATTTGAGCAGCCGCGCTGCGTTCTCCTTCAGGATGAGCGGCCGTACCTCCGGCTTGATCGCGAGCTTGGCGAACTCTTCCATCCAGCGCTCGGGCGTGATCAGCGGATAGTCGGAGCCGAAGAGGATCTTCTCCTTGAGCAGCGTGTTCGCGTACTGCACCAGCAGCGGCGGAAAGTACTTCGGCGACCAGCCCGAGAGATCGATGTAGACCTGCGGCTTGTGCGTCGCGACCGAGAGCGCCTCCTCCTGCCAGGGAAACGACGGATGCGCGAGGATGATCGGCATGTCGGGGAAATCGGCAGCGACGTCATCGAGCAGCATGGGGTTGGAGTATTTCAGCCGGATGCCGCCACCGCCGCGCGTGCCGGCGCCGACGCCGGTCTGCCCGGTGTGGAAGAGCGCGGGCAGCTTGGCCTCGGCGATCACTTCGTAGAGCGGATAGGCAAGGCGATCGTTCGGGTAGAAGTCCTGCACCGAAGGATGGAACTTGAAGCCGCGTACGCCCTGCTCCTTGATCAGGCGCCGCGCCAGGGCGACGCCGTCCGCGCCGCGATGCGGGTTGATGCTGGCGAAGGGGATGGCGACGTCGCTGTTCTCGTGCGCGAGCTTCGCCACTTCCTCGTTGGTGATCTTGCGGCTCTCGCGCGGGCTGTCGACCGCAAAGACGACGAACGCCATCTTGAGCTTCCGGTAGTACGCAGCCATCTCGGGGACGGTCGCGTGCTGCGGCTGGTAGCGGAAATAGCGCCCCATCGCCTGCTGCTGCTCGCTGGGCGCCTCGTCCACGGCGAGCGCGGACTTCCAGGCGTGGGTGTGCACGTCGATGGCAACCAGCGACTCAATGTTCATGGGCGAGCACCTCGGCGAAGAGCGCACGGTCGATATTGCCGCCCGAAAGCACGGCGGCCACCTTGCGGCCGGCGATGCGCGAGCGCTCCTGCTCGATGGCGGCGACACCCGCGGCGCCGGCGCCTTCGGCGACGTTGTGCGTGGCCTCGAAGATGAGCGCGATCGCCCGCGCCACCTCGTCGTCGCCGACCTCCACGATGCGATCGACGTAGCGCCACATCACTTCGAGCGCCGCCGGATCGGGCTTGCGCACGGCCATGCCGTCGGCGAGGCGCGTGCTCGCCGGCAGCGCCACCGGCCGGCGCTCGGCGAACGACACGGCGTAGGCGCGCGCGTGGGAAGACACAATGCCGACGATTTCGGCGCGTGAGCCGAGCGCGTTGCGCGCGGCGACAGCGGCGCAGATGCCGGAGCCGAGACCGATAGGCACGTACAGCGTCTGTACATCAGGCACTGCGCGCAGCAGCTCGACGCTCGCCGTGCCGACGCCCGCGACCAGCCGCCGGTCGAACGACGGCACCATGTGCAGGCGCTCGTTCTCCGCCAGCGCCTGCGCGTGCTCGAACGCCGCCTGGAAATCGTGCCCATGCTCGATCAGCCGCGCGCCAAATGCGCGCATCGCAGCGTTCTTCTCCACGCTGTTGCCGTGCGGCACGACGATGGTCGCCGGCACGCGGTACTCGCGCGCGCAGTAGGCGACCGACTGGCCGTGGTTGCCGCGCGTGGCCGCGATGACGCCGGGGACCTTTCCGAGCCGGTCGAAGTACACGAGGCCGCCGCGCAGCTTGAACGCGCCGACCGGCGTGTGGTTTTCGTGCTTGAGCCACACGTCGGCGCCGAGCTTCTCGCAGAGGATGGGCCAGCGATACTGCGGCGTCGGCGGCATATGCCGGTAGACGACGCGCGCGGCCGCCTCGAGCTCCGCAGCCGACGGCAGCTCCATCATGCGGCGATCACGCGCGGCGAGCCGGCGTAGAGCTCTTCGATCAGCGCGGCACGGCGCGCCAGCACGGCGCGCTGGTTGATGGTGCCTTTATCGGTCGTCTCGCCCGAGTCGAGCGACGGCGGCTCGTCCAGCACCAGCATGCGCGCGATGCGGTTCGAGCTGCCGGTCGCCTGCGCGGCGAACGAGCGCAGGCGCCGCACCAGCTCGTCGCGCGGCGCCGGCGCCGCGAGAAACACGAGCGCCGCCGGCTCGTTGCGCCGGTCGCCGGCAATCACCACATCGCGCACCAGCGGCGCGAAATGCCCGATGAATGCCGCGCGCAGGGCGCCGACGTGCACCCACGTGCCGGTCGCCAGCTTGAAGTCCTCCGACATGCGCCCCTGGAAGAGCAGTCCCTGCGCCGGATCGGCGCCGGCGAAGGTGAAGGCGTCGCCGAGGCGGTAATAGCCTTCCTCATCGTACGCGCGCCGGGTGAGCTCGGGCTCGCGCCAGTAGCCCGGCGTGATGTGCGGTCCTTTGAGCCGCGCCTCGTACCGGCCATCGAGCGGCACGAGCTTGAGGTCGACGCCCGGCGCAGGCAGGCCGACGTTCGCGGCGTCGTCGGTCGGCCATGTGCGGCTCATGGTGAAAGGCGCGGTTTCCGTCGACCCGAGCCCGGTGCCGAACAGCACTTCCTCGCCGCAGGTCTGGTAGGCGAGCTCGCGGTAGTCATCGAAGACGTGCTGCGCGATGCCGGCGCCCGCGAACCAGAGCATCTTCACCCGGCTGAAGAAATTGCGCCGCAGCGCCTCGTCGTTCCGCAGGTAGGGCAGCAACGCTTCATATCCCTTCGGCACGGTGAAGTAGAACGTCGGCGCGATCTCGCGCAGGTTGCGCACCGTTTCCTCGATCGCGCCGGCGACCGGCTTGCCCTCGTCGATATAGAGCGTGCCGCCGTTGAAGATGACGAGGCCGAGATCCTTGTTGCCGCCCGCGGTGTGGTGCCACGGCGCCCATTCCACGAGCAGCGGCGGCTCGTCCTGCACGAAGGCGAGCACGGTGCGCGCCATCACCTGGTTCGCGCACCACATGCGCTGCGTATTGATCACCGCCCTCGGCGCGCCGGTAGAGCCGGAGGTGAAGAGGAACTTGGCGATCGTGTCCGGCCCCACCTTCGCATGCGCCTCCTCGAGCGCACGCGTCGGCTCGCGCTCGGGTACGGTGTCGATAACTTCGATGCCGCGCGGCGCCACCACGGCATCGAGCGCTCTGCCGTAGGCTGCGCGGTCGCAGACGAACACGAGGCCCGGCGTCAGCAGATCGAAGACCGCGCGCAGCTTGCCGAAGTCGCTGGAGAGGAGCGAGTAGGCGGGTGAGATCGGCGCGTAAGGAATGCCGGCGTACATTGCACCAAGATGCAATAGCGCGTGCCCGATATCGTTGCCGGAAAGCACGGCGAGCGGCCGTTCGGCCGAGAGCCCCTGCTCCATCAGGAATTGCCCGACACGTTGCGCTTTACCCAGCGCATCGCGGTAGTTCAGCGTGCGCCAGCCGCCGGTCGTATCGCGCTGCGCAAAGAGCGTGCGCTCCGGCGCGCGCTCGGCCCAATAGGCGAGCCGCTCCAGCAGATGGCGCGGATAGGGCCCGAGCTCGTGCGGCGAGCGCAAATGAATCACGCCGCCCGCGCGCCGCTCGACCAGCACGTCGCGCGGGCCGAGCCGCACCGGGCGCAGCCGTCGGTTCATGACCACGCAGTGTAAGGCTTCAGCGACAGCGGCACCGGCGTTGCAGCGCGCCGCTCACTACTACACGCCGTCATGACCCCAGGCTCTCCGATTCGCCAGGATCCCGGTTGCGAGATTGCGCAAGACGACCACTGCTTGCGCGCCACGGTCGGTCCGGGGCTCGCCGACGAAGTCCAGGAGTGCTACCGCACACTCGCCAACGAGTGCCTCGTGCGCCAGTGCAACCGCATGCTCGTCATAGGCGTCGCGACCATCGATCCCTTCTACCACCTTGCCGGGCGCGACGCGCTGCGCTCGCTCGCGCTCGCCGGCGTGCCGGCGGACTTTCGCCTGGCGCTGGTCGCGAAGAGCGCGACGCTGATCGCGGTCTACGATGCCGCCGTGGTCGAGGCCGGCCGCCTCGGGCTCGAGGCGCGGCGCTTCATGACCGAGGAAGAAGCGGAGCGCTGGCTGCAGGGCTAAAGCGGATTCGGGGACGGAGCCCGAACCTTCGAGCGCTCGCCGAGCGGCTGGCGCAGGATCACCTGGACGAGTTGGTGCGCGAGAGCCCGTGGGTCGCGGCGCCGCAGGCGTGTCAATGCATTTGCAGTTCTCGGCGTTGACCCCATACGAGCAATCCTCTATAACGCTTGCGCCTCAGGAGGAGTCATGGATCGCAGAACGTTCAGTCGCAACATCGCAATAGTCGGCGCCGCCACGGCGCTTTCTCCGTTCGGCATTGTTCGCGCCCAGGCGCAGAAGCTGAAAGTCGGCGTGCTGCTGCCGCGCTCTGGCGTGCAGGCCGGCATCGGCCAGGATTGCCACCGCGGCGTCGAGGTGGCCGCCGGCATCCTGCGC
>DASSLQ010000277.1:0-16178 GCA_035689325.1 Burkholderiales bacterium
GACGGCGTGCGCGTGCCGATGTGGCCGATCTACACGTTCGAATAGTTTGTCGGTCTACACGCCTGTATCGGAAGCCGAGCTCGCGGCGTGGCTCGCCAACTACTCGGTAGGGCGGCCGGAAGCCTGCGAGCCGATCGAGGCGGGCATCGAGAACACGAACTACTTCGTCACCACGACGCAGGGCCGCTATGTGCTCACGCTGTTCGAGCGGCTGCCGGCGCAGGAGCTGCCCTTCTATCTCGGCCTGATGGCGCATCTCGCGCGCCATGGCATCCCGGCGCCGGCGCCGATCGCCGACCTCGCGGACCAGTATCTCGGACGGCTGAACGGCAAGCCGGCCGCGCTCGTGACGCGCCTGCCGGGCCGCTCGCTCGAGCGCCCCGGCGCGGCGGAATGTGCCGAGCTCGGCGCGCTGCTCGCGCGCATGCATCTCGCGGGGCGCTCGTATTCCGCCTATCTCGAAAATCCGCGCGGGCCCAAATGGTGGCGCTTGGCGGCGAACGAGGTGCATGCGTTCCTCGATGCCAGGCAGCGCAAGCTGCTGGACGAGGAGCTTGCATTCCACGCCGGGCAGCGCTTCCCCGACCTGCCGCGCGGCCCGGTGCATGCGGACCTGTTTCGCGACAACGCGCTGTTCGAGGCGGGTCGCATCTCCGGCGTGATCGACTTCTACTTCGCCGGCGTCGATTGCCTGCTCTATGACGTCGCCGTATGCGCGAACGACTGGTGCCTCGCGGACGTCGCGCGTGACCCGGCGCTCGAGCCGGAGCGCTCACGCGCGCTGCTCGGGGCGTACGAGGCTGTGCGGCCGTGGACGCCGCTCGAGCGCGCCGCCTGGCCGGTGATGCTGCGTGCCGCCGCGCTGCGTTTCTGGCTCTCACGGCTGCACGACTATCACCTGCCGCGGCCCGGCGTGCTGGTGCACGCGCACGATCCCGGGCACTTTCGCCGCATCCTCGAATGCAGGCGCGCATCGTAGAAACGGCGCGCGGCGCGCGTTGGATCGCCGAGGGCTGGCGCCTGTTTCGCGCGGCACCGCTCGGCTGGCTCGCGGCGGTGTTCGGCTACTGGCTGCTGATGACGCTGGTCTCGCTCGTCCCGTTCGTCGGCGTGGCAGCGGCAGCCGTGCTCGTGCCGGCCTTTTCCGTCGGCTTCATGGCGCTCGCGCGCGCCGCAGGGCACAAGGCGCCGCTCGACATGGCGCTGCTCTTCGACGGCTTGCGGCACGAGCCGCGCGCGCAGCTTGCGCTGGGCGTCATTTACCTCGTCTGCCTCGTACTGCTGCTCGCCGTGAGCACGCTTGCCGACAGCGGCGCGCTCGCGCGCTGGATACTCTCGGGCGAGCGCCCGGCCGACGAAGTCCTGCAGTCCGAAGAGTTCATGACCGCCCTGGCAGCGGCGGCCGCGCTTTACCTGCCGGTGATGCTCGCCTTCTGGTTTGCGCCGCCGCTCGCCTCCTGGCACGCGACCGGTGCGGCAAAGGCGCTCTTTTTCAGCTTCGCCGCAGCGATGATGAACTGGCGCGCATTTCTCGCCTACGGCGCGGTGATGGCGGTGGTCACGCTGCTCGTGCCCTTCCTGATCGTCTCGGCATTCGCCCTGGCGGGCGCCATGGCGCCGCCGGCCGCCGTGATCATATTTCCGCTCGCGATCTTGCTGCTGCCCACGCTGTTCGCGAGCTTTTACGCAAGTTATCGCGACGTGTTTGGGTATGATCCCGCGCCATGAAGCTGCCTGAGCTCGCGGAAAGCGCCTCGCCGGAATTCACCGACGCTGAGACCTGCAAGCGCTGGCTCGAGCACGTGCCGCTCGCCAACGTCGGCGCCGCGCAGCGCGAGCTCACGACCCAGCTTGCGGAGTTCAATCGCTTTCCCACCGCCTCGGCGCAGCGTCTCGCGGTGATGGAGCGCTTGCGCGAGGCGGTGAGCTTCGTGCAGATCGAGCAGGCGCGGCGCTTCTCGAACCGCGCGCTGCCGATGAGCGAGGCCGAGAGCGCCGCGTTCACGGCGACGATCGGGCTGTGGGACGAGATGCGTGCGGGCTACGAGCGCTGTCTCGAGGCCGCGCTCAATCGCGATGGCGCCATGCGTGCGCAGGCGGCGCTCGTATGCCAGCGGCTGCTTTCCTATGTCGGCCTGCGCATGTTCCATCACTATCGGGCCTACCGGCAGGTACCGCCGGGCGACTGGCAGTCGCTGCACGCGGCCTATGCCGCCGCCGAGAAGCTCGACGTCGCCGAGGACACGGTCAAGGATTTCCTGAACCGCGATATCCAGGACACTTCGCCACGCACCGCCTATGCGCGCGCCGTGCTGATGGGCATGTGCTCGCCGAACGAGCTCGCCCAGCGCCAGCTTACCTTCGTCGCCTATCTGCTCGAGCGCTGGGCCTCGAAGCTCGAGGTCACGGCGAAGCCGGTCGATGAAGGCGAGGGCGTGCCGCCGCTGGTTGCCGATCTCGAAAGCGACGCCTGCCCCGAGCGCGGGGCAGCCGAAGGCGCGCGCGCGCCGCGCTACCTCGACGCGCGCAAGCTCGCCAAGAGCTTGCGCAACCGCGTGGCGCTGCTGCGCAAGGGGGAATCGCCGGCCAAGCTGGCGCTCGGCGAGGACTGCGTGCAGCCTTCCTGCGAGCAGCTCCTGGTGCACCTTTACCGCCAGTGGTGCTCGGCGAAGGCGCAGCGCGTGCCCGAGCGGCAGGCGGGAGGTGCGGCCGCGGAACTGTGCAGCGAGCTGCCCGCGATCCATCACTACATCTCCGGAGGTACGTTCCGACTGCCGGGCGCGCAAGTCGATGTCGAGCTTACCCAGAAGCAACGCGAAGAGATCGCCACCTTCGGCCGCGTAAGCACGCGCACCGAGGAGGACTACAGCGGCGAGCACGGTTTCTTCATCGAGCAATGGCAGATCCACGACCAAAGCGCGCAAGGGCTGCGCATGGTGCGGCCCGCGACGCAGGCCGGCAAGCGCCTCGCGCATGGACAGCTGGTCGGCGTGCGGCCTGCCGACGGCAAGCAATTCATGCTCGCACAGGTGCGCTGGCTGATGGCCGCCGGCAACGGCGACCTGCACGTCGGCGTGAAGCTCATTCCCGGGCTGCCAACGCCGCTCGCGGTGAAGCCAACCGGGCTCAATGTGCAACAGGAAAGCTGGATGCCGGCGTTAGCGCTTGCCGCTGCGCCGGCGCTGAACGCGCCTGCCTCGCTCGTGCTTGTCTCCGGCTTGTACAAACCGAAGCGCGTGATCGAGATACATGCCGAAGCGTCGCCGAAGGTGCGGCTTACCGAGGTGCTCGAGCGCGGCGCCGACTTCGAGCGCGTGGCCTACGAGCCGATCTCTTGAGCGCAGAGCGCATCCCGACGGTCATCACGCTGCACCAGAAGTCGCATGTGCTGGAAATCGCTTTCGCCGACGGCAAGAGCTTCCGCCTGCCCTATGAGTATCTGCGCGTGTACTCGCCCTCGGCCGAGGTCAAGGGCCACGGGCCCGGCCAGGAGGTGCTGCAGACCGGCAAGCGCAATGTCGAGATCCGCTCCATCGACCCGGTCGGCTCCTACGCCGTGCAGCCGCTGTTTTCCGACGGCCACAGCACCGGCATCTATTCCTGGGACTATCTGTATGAACTGGGCGAGAACCAGGAGAAACTCTGGGCGCAATATCTCGCCAAGCTGAAGGAGGCGGGCGCCTCGCGCGAGTAAGGCATGGCAAAGGAAGTCGATTTCGGTTTTCGCAAGGTCGGCGAAGCGGAGAAAGCGGATCGTGTCGCCGAGGTGTTCGACCAGGTGGCCGAGCGCTACGACCTGATGAACGACCTCATGTCGCTCGGCCTGCATCGCTACTGGAAGGCCTTCGCCATTGCCTGCGCGCGGCCGCGTGCCGGCGAGCGCGTGCTCGACGTCGCGGCAGGCAGCGGCGATCTCGCCGCGGCGCTCGCTCGCCGCGTGGCGCCGCACGGCGAGGTGTGGGCCACCGACGTCAACCGCAGGATGCTCGAGCGCGGCCGCGACCGGCTGCTCAACGCCGGCGTCCTTGCCCCGGCGGTGCAGTGCGATGCCGAGCGCCTGCCTTTCCCCAGCGCTTACTTCGACTGTGTGACGGTCGGCTTCGGCCTGCGCAACATGACGCACAAGGAACGCGCGCTCGCCGAGATGGCGCGCGTCCTCAAGCCCGCCGGACGGCTCGTCGTATTGGAGTTCTCGCACGTCTGGGCGCCGCTCAAGCCGCTCTACGACCTTTACTCGTTCCGGGTGCTGCCCTGGCTCGGCGAACGGGTGGTCGGGTCGGGCGAGCCGTATCGCTACCTCGCCGAATCGATCCGCCTGCACCCGGACCAGGCCGCGCTGAAGAACATGCTGGAGGCAGCCGGCTTCGGCAGCGTGGAGGTCTACAACCTTGCGGCCGGCGTCGTGGCCGTGCATCGCGCCGTGCGATTTTGATAGCATGGGCCATCGGAGGTCCTTGTATGCGTAAGTGGTTACTTAGCCTTTGCTTGATGTTCTTCGGTGCGGCCCTGCTTGCGACCGATGCCGATGCGCGCCGTCTCGGCGGTGGCCGCTCGATCGGCGCACAGCGCAGCGTGACGCCGCCGCCCGCATCGGCGCCGGCAAAGCCCGCGCAACAACAGCAAGCCGCGCCCGCGCAGCAGCCGAGCCGGTGGGGCGCCTTAGGCGGCATCCTGGGTGGTCTCGCGCTGGGCGGTCTGCTCGGCTATCTCTTCGGTGGCAGCGGCTTGCTCGGCTTCCTGCTGCTCGCCGCGCTCGCCGTGGCGATCGTGGTGGCCATTCGCGCGGCCGCGGCGCGCCGTCAGGAACGGCCCCGGCCGGTGCAGTTTGCCAACGCGGACACCGAGACCATGGCGACGCCTCCTTCGCAGGCAGCGAGCGTGTCCGCCGCTCCCGCATCGCGCGTGCCGGCAGGCTTCGACGCCGACGGCTTCCTGCGTGCGGCGAAGATGAACTTCATCAAGTTGCAGCTTGCGAACGACGCCGGGCGGCTCGATGAAATCCGTGAATTCACGACGCGCGAGATGTACGAGGAGCTGCGCCGCGACCTGCCCGCAGGCGCGCAGCAAACCGACGTCGTCGCGCTGAACGCGGACCTGCTCGAGCTTGCCACCGAGCGCGGCGAGCATTGGGCGGCGGTGCGCTTCTCCGGGATGGTGCGCGAGACGCCGGGCACGGAGGCCGTGGGCTTCGAGGAAGTGTGGAACCTCGTGAAGCCCGCCGACGGCTCGAGCGGCTGGCTCCTCGCCGGCATCCAGCAGATGCATTGAGCGACACCACTTCCCCGTCAAAGGCCACCCCCGCGGTGGCCTTTTGCTTTCTGCTCAACCAGCTCCTCGGCCGCGAGCGCTGGGCGCGCGAGCGGCTGGCGGCTTTCGCCGGCCAGGCGGTGGAGCTGCGCCCGCCGCTGCTTGCGCCGCTGCGCGTCTGGTTGGCACCCAACGGGCGCGTGGAGCCGGGCGGGCCGGAGCCGAGCGCGGTGATTACGCTTGCCGGCATCGCCGGTTCGGGGCCGCTCGCGGACGAGCTGCGCAATCTCGCGCGTCATTTGCGCCTCGATGCGGAAGAGGAGCTTTCGCGGGCGGTGGGCGACATCGCCGCGCAGCGCATCGGCGACGGCGTGCGCGCGATCGCGCGCTGGCAGCGAGATGCCGCCGAGCGCGCCGGGGAGGCGCTCGCCGACTACGTGGTGGACGAGCGGCGCATGCTGGTGCGCCGCGCCGAGATGGCGCAGCTCGCCGCGGACATCGCGCGCCTCGGAGCCGTCCTCGCGGCCCTCGAACAGCGGATCGCGCGTCTTGATTAGGCTCGTGCGCCTCGTGCGCATCTTTGCCATCGCGGTGAGCTATGGCCTGCACGAGTTCATGCCGCGCGTACCGGGCGATTTCGTGCTGCGGCTGCTCGCCGGCCGGCGGACCGAGCCCCGCGGCCAGCGGTTGCGCGAGGCGCTCGAACGCCTCGGGCCGATCTTCGTCAAGTTCGGCCAGGTGCTCTCCACGCGCCGCGACCTGCTACCACCCGACATCGCCGATGAGCTTGCCAAGCTGCAGGACCGCGTGCCGCCGTTCGACCCGCAGCTCGCATTTGCCGAGATCGAGCGCTGCCTCGGCCGGCCGCTCGGCGAGCTCTTCGCCAGCCTCGAGCGCACGCCCGTGGCGAGCGCCTCGATCGCGCAGGTGCACCTCGGCACGCTGCACGACGGGCGCGAAGTCGCCGTCAAGGTACTGCGGCCGGCCGTCGAGCGCGAGGTGGCCAAGGATCTCGCGCTCCTCGAGACGGCCGCGGCGCTGGTCGAGCGGCTCTCGCCCGAGGGCCGCCGTCTGAAGCCGCGCCAGGTGGTGGCCGAGTTCGCCCACCACCTGGACGAGGAGCTCGACCTGATGCGCGAGGCGGCGAATGCCAGTCAGCTGCGGCGCAACTTCGCCTACTCGCCGTTGCTCGCGGTGCCGGAGGTGCATTGGGATCTCTGCTCCGAGCGCGTGATGACCATGGAGCGCATGCACGGCGTACCGGTCTCGCACATTGCGGTGCTCAAGGAGCACGGCATCGACCTCAAGGCGCTCGCGCGCGCCGGTGTCGAGATCTGCTTCACGCAGGTGTTCCGCGACGGATTCTTCCACGCCGACATGCACCCCGGAAACATCTTCGTCGCTATCGAGGGCGAGAACCGCGGCCGCTACATCGCGCTCGACTTCGGCATCATGGGCACGCTCACCGAGGTCGACAAGAACTACCTGGCGCAGAACTTTCTCGCCTTTTTCAACCGGGATTACCGCCGCGTCGCCCAGGCGCATCTCGACGCGGGCTGGGCGCCGCCGGGCACGCGCATCGACCAGTTCGAGGCGGCGATCCGCGCGGTGTGCGAGCCGGTGTTCGCGCGCCCGCTGAAGGAGATCTACTTCGGCCGCCTGCTGCTACGGCTCTTCCAGACATCGCGGCGCTTCAATGTGGAGATCCAGCCGCAGCTCGTCATGCTGCAGAAGACGCTCCTCAATATCGAGGGCCTTGGCCGCCAGCTCGATCCGGACCTCGACCTGTGGAGCACGGCGAAGCCCTTCCTCGAGCGCTGGATGAGCGAGCAGGTTGGCTGGCGCGGCTTGCTGCGCACCGTGCGGCGCGAGGCGCCGTACTGGGCGTCGACGCTGCCGCAGTTCCCGCGGCTCGTGCACCGCGTGCTTGCCGAGGACCGGCTGGGCGAGCTGCGCTCCGCGCTCGAGCGCCTTAACGCCCAGCAGTCGCGGCGCAATCAACTGCTGCTCGCGCTGCTCATCGTCGCGCTCGCCGCGCTGGTCCTGCTTGGCCTCCGACTCTTCTAAGCCCGCATTCTGGGACACGCGCTACTGCGACGGCGTTACGCCGTGGGACGCGGGCCGCGTGCCGCCTAAGCTCGCGCAGTGGCTGCGAGCGCAAGCTGCGGGGCGGCGCGTGCTTGTGCCCGGCTGTGGGTCCGGCTACGAGGTGCGCGCCTTTGCCGGGCACGGCGACGATGTACTCGGCATCGATTTCTCCGACGCAGCCATCGACGCGGCGCATCGCGCGCTCGGCGAGCTTGCGGCGCGCGTCAGAAAGGCTGATTTCTTTGCGCTCGACACGCCGCCTTTCGAGCTGGTTTACGAACGTACGTTCCTTTGCGCCCTGCCGCCGCGCGAGCGGCCGCGCTGGGCGCGGCGCATCGCCGAGCTGGTGCGCGTCGGCGGTCTGCTCGCCGGCTTCTTCTACTACGGCGAGGGCGAGCGCGGGCCGCCTTTCGGTATCACCGCGCAGGAGCTGCATGCGCTGCTCGATCCGGCGTTCGCGCTGCTCGAAGACGAAGCCGTGCCCGCAGCGCAGTCGGTGCCGGTGCTCGCGGGCAACGAGCGTTGGCAGGTGTGGCGGCGGCGATGAGCACGGCGCACACCGCTCACCACAGCGCGGCGCGCCCGGGTGCCCTGCCGCTCACGCGCCTGGGCTTCGCGGTCTATGTGCTGCTGGTGGCCTACGCTTCGCTCTATCCGCTCGAAGGCTGGCACGATCACGGGCTGTCGCCGTTCGCGTATCTGAGCTCGCCGTTGCCGCGCAACGTCATGACGCTCGACGTCGCGCTCAACATTCTGGGCTACGTCCCCTACGGGTTCCTGTGCGTCGCCTCGCTTTATCCGCGCGTGCGCCCGCTCACCGCTTTCGGCATCGCGCTCGCGAGCGCCGCTTTGCTGTCGATGTCGCTCGAGGCCGCGCAGAGCTATCTGCCGACTCGCGTGGCTGCGACTCTCGATGTGCTGTGCAATCTCGCCGGCGCCGCCGGCGGCGCGGCGCTCGGCGTCCTGGCGCTGCCGGCGCTCCTCGGCGGCCCGTTCGAGCGCCTGCGCCACGCTACTTTCCTTTATGGCACGGATATCGACTTCGGGCTCGCGCTGCTTACGCTCTGGCTCTTCATGCAGCTCAACCCGGCAACGCTGCTCTTCGCCGCCGGCGACCTGCGCGACTGGCTCGCTCCAGGGATCGGACGCGCGCGGGCGCCGCAGTTCTTCGTCACGATCGAGGCCTGCATCGCGGCTGCCAACCTAGTGAGCGTGGCGCTGCTGCTCTCCGCGCTCGTCAGGCCGGGACGCTCAGTGCGCACGATGTTTCTCGCCCTGGTGCTCGCCGCGGTCGGCGTCAAGACGGCCGCCTTCGCCATCCTGTTGCACGCGGAGAACCTCTTCGTCTGGCTCACGCCCGGTGCCCAGTACGGCCTTGCAGCCGGCATCGTGTTGGCGCTGGCGGCGCTCGCCCTGCCGCGCCCTGTCCGTCTTGCTACGGCGGCGGTGCTGCTCATGGCGGCGACGGTGCTGGTGAACATCACGCCGCCCAATCCCTATCTCGCCGCGTCGCTCAAGCTCTGGCAGCAAGGTCATTTCCTGAACTTCAATGGCGTCACGCGCCTCGTGAGCACGCTGTGGGCCTATGTGGCGCTCGGCTACCTGATGCTGCTCGCTGCGCGGCGGCGCGACGCGGTCGGCTAAAATCACTTATGTCCTATTACGCAAGACACGTTTTCTTCTGCTGCAACCAGCGCGACGGCGGACGCGTGTGCTGCAACGACAAGGGCGCAGCCGAGCTGCGCGACTATGCCAAGCGCCGCGTCAAAGAGCTCGGTCTTGCCGGTCCGGGGAAGATCCGCATCAACCAAGCCGGCTGCCTCGATCGCTGCGAGGAAGGCCCCTGCGTCGTCGTCTATCCGGAGGCGATCTGGTACACGTACGTTGACCGGGCTGATGTCGACGAGATCATCGACGAGCATCTGCAGCACGGCCGCATCGTCGAGCGCCTGCGCATGTGAGGGCGAGTACCCGCCGGGAATTCATCGCCGGCCCGGTCGGCCGCATCGAGTGCGCTGTCGACGACCCTGACGGGACGGTGAAGGGCGTCGCTCTGATCGCGCATCCGCATCCGCTTTTCGGCGGCACGCTCGACAACAAGGTGGTGCAGACGCTCGCGCGGGCATTCGTCGAGCTCGGCTACCAGTCCTGGCGCCCGAACTTTCGCGGCGTGGGCGAGACCGAGGGCACGCACGACGAAGGCCGCGGCGAGCTGGAAGACCTCGCGGCGATCGTCGCGCACCTCAAGCCGGCGCGGCTGGCGCTCGCCGGCTTTTCGTTCGGCGCCGGCGTGCAAGTGCTGCTCGCGCCGCGCGTCCGGGCGGAAAAGCTCGTGCTGATCGGGGTCGCGGTCACACGCTTCCAGCTGCCCCGGGTGGCGCCCGGCACGCTGGTCATCCATGGCGAGCACGACCAGACCGTGCCGCTCTCCGCGGTGCTCGACTGGGCGCGTCCGCAGGACCTGCCGGTCGTGCTGGTGCCCGGCGCCGACCACTTCTTTCACCGCAAGCTGCACATCCTGCGGGGACTTGTCCGCGCCCATTGCGCATGAGCGTGTTGCGCGCGCACGGGTTGCGCAAGCGTTACGAGAAGCTGGACGTAGTGAACGATGTGGATCTCGACATCGCGCCGGGCGAATGCTTCGGCCTGCTCGGACCGAACGGCGCCGGCAAGACGACCACGCTGCGCCTTTGCCTGGGTCTCACGTACCCGGACGCCGGGCAGATCGAGCTGCTCGGCGAACCCGTCCCCGCCCGGGCGCGCGAAGCTCGCCAGCGGGTCGGCGTAGTGCCGCAGTTCGACAACCTCGATCCCGACTTCACGGTCGCGGAGAACCTGCTCGTTTTCGGCCGCTATTTCGGCATCGCACGCGACGCCGTCGCGGGACGGCTCGCCGGGCTGCTCGAGTTCGCCGGTCTCACCGGCCGCGAGGACGCGCGCCTCAACACCCTCTCGGGCGGCATGAAGCGGCGGCTGACGCTGGCGCGCGCGCTGATCAACGATCCGCAGCTGCTTTTCATGGACGAGCCCACCACCGGCCTCGACCCGCAGGCGCGCCACCTCATCTGGGAGCGCCTGCGCCGCCTTACCCAGGAAGGCAAGACGCTCATCCTCACCACGCATTTCATGGAGGAGGCAGAGCGCCTCTGCCATCGCCTCGCTATCATGGATCGCGGGCGTCTCATCGCCGTGGGTTCGCCGCGCGCGCTCATTGCCGAGCACATCGAGCCGCACGTGATCGAGGTGCACGGCAACGGTTTTGAGCAGTGGTTGGAGCGCGCAAGGCGCCTCGCAGCGCGCCTGGAGCGCGCCGGCGACACGGTGTTCGTCTACGCCGCCGACCCGGCACCGGTGCTCGCCGACCTCAGCGCTCGCCCGCAGCTCAGCTATGTGCACCGCCCGGCGAGCCTCGAGGATGTGTTTCTCAAGCTGACCGGCCGGGACCTGAGGGACTAATGCGCTGGATCGCCGTGTGGCGCCGCAACTTCCTCGTCTGGCGGAAGCTCGTGATCGCTTCCGTGCTCTCGAACCTGGCTGATCCGCTGATCCTGCTTTTCGGCCTCGGTTACGGTCTGGGTGCGCTGCTGCCCTCGGTAGAGGGCATGTCGTACATCGCCTTCTTCGCCGCCGGCACGCTGTGCTCGGCGACGATGTTCACCGCTTCGTTCGAATCGATGTTCTCGGGTTTCTCGCGCATGCACGGCCAGAAGACCTGGGACGCGATCCTGTACGCGCCGCTCACGATTGACGATATCGTCGCGGGGGAGATCGTGTGGGCGGCGAGCAAAGCATGGCTCTCTGGCGCGACGATCCTCGCAGTGGCGGCGGTGTTCGGGCTCGCGGCATCGCCGCTCGTGGTGCTCACGCTGCCGGTTGCGTTCCTGGTCGGGCTCGCCTTCGCCGCTTGCGGGTTGATCATGACGGTGCTCGCGAAGAACTGGGACTTCTTCAGCTTCTACATGACCCTGATCATGACGCCGATGACGATGATCTCCGGCGTCTTTTTCCCCGCGGAGCAGCTGCCCCGGCCGGTACTGGGGGTGGCGCAGGCGCTGCCGCTCTATCACGGCGTCGCGCTCGTGCGCCCGCTTGTCGCCGGACATTGGCCCTCGCAGGTCGCCGTGCACGTCGCCGTCCTGCTGGCGTATGCTGCCGCCGGCTACGCCATTGCCATCATGTACGCGCGCCGGCGCTTCACTGCCTGATGCTCTGGGTCAAGTCGCTGCACATCATCTTCATGGTGACGTGGTTCGCCGGGCTGTTCTATCTGCCGCGCCTCTACGTTTATCACTCGATGACGGATGACTTCGCTTCGCGCGAGCGCTTCAAGGTGATGGAGCGCAAGCTCTACTGGGGCATCATGACGCCGGGCGGCGTGCTGACGCTCACCTTCGGCGTCTGGCTGTGGCTCGGCTGGTTCCGCGGCGCGGGCGGCTGGCTGCACGCGAAGGCGGCGCTTACCGCACTGCTGGTCGGTTACCACCTGTGGTGTGGCGCGCTCCTGCGCGACTTCGCAGCCGACCGCAACACGAAGAGCCACGTGTGGTACCGCGTGTTCAACGAATTCCCGACGCTCGTGCTCTTCGCTGCGGTGCTGCTCGTTGTCTTCAAGCCGTTCTGAGCAGTTCTTCGCTACCTGCCCGCGCGGGCTCGAGCCTTTGCTCGTGCGCGAGCTCGCAGACCTGGATATCAGCGCTGCCGCGGTGCCCGGCGGCGTCGCCTTCCAGGGTGGCTGGGACGCCTGCTATCGCGCGAATCTCTGGTCGCGCATCGCCTCGCGCATCCTGTGGCGCCTCGCCGGGTTCGACTATCGGAACGAGCACGACCTGTATGCGGCGGTGCGCGCCATCGACTGGCCACGCCATTTCCATGTCGAGCGCACGCTGCGTGTCAACGTAACGGCGCAGAACAGCCCGCTGAAGAGCCTGGAGTTCGCCACGCTGCGCATCAAGGACGCGGTCTGCGACCGGTTCCGCGATGCGCTGGGCAAGCGGCCGGACGTCGAGCGCACCAACCCGGATGTGCGCGTGCACGCGTTCCTCGAAGCGCAGCACGGCACACTGTATCTCGACAGCTCGGGCGAGCCGCTCTTCAAGCGCGGCTGGCGCACCGGCACCGGCGAGGCACCGCTGCGCGAGAACCTGGCCGCCGGCATCGTCATGCTGACCGGCTGGACGCCGCAAGACGTGCTGATGGATCCGATGTGTGGCGCGGGCACACTACTGGTCGAGGCCGCCGCCATGGCCCGTGCCCGACCGCCCGGCGCGAAGCGCAGCTTCGGTTTCGAGCGGCTGGCAGCGTTCGACCGCGCGCTGTGGGAGCGCGTGAAGCGCGAGCAGCAAGGCGAGGAGTGCGTGCCGCAGCTCTACGGGAGCGACACCGATCCCAAAGCGCTCGCGGCAGCGCGGCGCAACCTTGGCGAGGCCGGGGTGGAGCGCTGGGTGAAGCTCGAGCAGGCCGACGTGCTCGAGCGCGCGGCGCCGGCGCCGGCGGGGGTGATGGTGATGAATCCGCCTTACGGTGAGCGCATGGGCAGCGCAGAAGAGCTCGCGCGCTTCTATCCGCGGCTGGGCGATGCGCTGAAGCAGCGCTACGCCGGCTGGCGCTGCTACATCTTCACCGCGGATCTGCGCCTGCCGAAGCTGATTCGCCTCGAGCCGTCGCGGCGCACGCCGCTCTGGAATGGCGCGCTCGAGTGCCGGCTTTACGAGTTCAAGATCGTCTCAGGCAGCCACCGCCGGTGAATTCACGTGCTCGGGCCGCACGCCGATGCCGACGATGCGCGCCGGAATGCGGCGCAGGAACGCAAAGCGTGCGAACAGGCTCAGCATCAACCGGCGGGCGCTCGGCATCGGCTTCAGCGGCCAGCGCGCGGCTCAGGATCCGGTCCTGCACCAGCACCTGGAAGCGCTGCGTGACGCGGGTCGGAAAATCGCGGCGCTGCTGAACCGCTGCCAGGCTGCGCGCGGAGAAGTCTCCCTTCCACAATACGTTCGCGGCGGCCACCGCGTCCTGGATGGCGAGATTGATGCCCACGCCGCCGACCGGAGACATGGCGTGCGCAGCGTCGCCGATGCAAAGCAGCCCTTCGCGATGCCACCTGCGCAAGCGGTTGACCTGGACGGTGAGCAGCTTTACCTGATCCCAGGTTGCGATCTCGCGCATGCGCTCGCCGGCGAAGGGAACGGATCGGGCCACGGCGGCGCGGAATGCATCCAGGCCGCGCGCCTTGACCTCGGCGAGCGTCCCCTTGGCGATGACGAAAGCACATTGCCAGTAATCGCCGCGCTCGATCATCACCACGATGCTGCCGCGGCCCAGGCTCAGCGCCGACTGTGCGTCGTCGCCTGCCTTATGCGACAGGCGAAACCACAGGACGTCGATCGGCGCACCGAGCTCGAGCACTTCCAGGCCAGCGGCGGGACGCAGCGTGGAATGGCGCCCATCAGCCGCGACGACCAGATCCGCCGCGAGCGGGCCGGCACTGGTTTGCACGCCGCCGACCCGGGCGCCATCGAATACCAGCCCGGTCGCCTCGGCCTGCATGCGCAGCTCGAAGCCGCGATAGGCGCGCGCGTGCTGCGCGATGAAGTCGAGGAAATCCCACTGCGGCATCATCGCGATGAAGGGATAACGCGCACCGACGCCGCGCAATTCAACGATGGGGAATTGCCGGTCGCCGAAACGCGCGGCGAGGTTGGGCACCTTGCTGTGCGGCAGGCGCAGGAAGGCCTCGGCAAGCCCGAGCTCGTCCAGCACCTGCAGCGTCGAGGGATGGATCGTGTCGCCGCGGAAGTCGCGCAGGAAGTCCGCATGCTTCTCGAGCACCGTGACGCGCAAGCCGGCACGCGCGAGCAGCAGCCCCAGCATCATCCCGGCCGGCCCGCCGCCGGCGATCAGCACGCGCTTTTCCATGCGCTGGCAGTCTAGCGCCGGCCCAGGTGCTCCCACGCCGGATTGCCGCCGGTGACGCGCGGTCCGTAGGCATAGCGCAGCCGTGGAACCCGCGTGCCTGCCTTGTGCAGCGGCAACGGTTCTTCGCAGGTCGCGTCCGCCGGGTCCCAATGCAGATCCAGCCTGGCCATCAGGCTGAGCGCATCGAACGGCGCTTTCACCTTTACGTCGTTATCGAAGTAGACGTAGACGTCGCGCCCGTCGCGGTCCCAGTTGCGGATGCGCCGCGCCCAGCTCGCGAGCGCGCGGCCGGAGTAACCGCTGGTATAGATCTTGATGTCGCCGTGCAGGCGCACATACACGAAATTGGCGGTGACGTGGAACATCTTGGGCCACTTTCCGGCGGTGTCCGCCACGACGAGGCCGATGCCATGCTTGCGCAGCAGCCGCAGGAATTCGGCGGTCATGAAGCTCGGATGGCGGATCTCGACCGCGTGGCGGAGCTTGCGGTTGGCGTCGATCGCGAGGCGCGAGCGGCCGATCATGCGCGCATCGCGGCGGCGGGCGAGGGCAAGCGCCTGCCCGGTGGTGCGCGGCAGCAGGCGAAAGAACGCCTCCAGGCGCTCGCGCTTGAAGCTGAACATCGGCGGGAACTGCCAGAGGAACGGGCCGAGCTTGTCGCGCAGGTTGAGGATGCCGGAGGCGAAGAAGTTGGCGAGCGGCTTGTCGATGCGGGAGAGGCGCAGCATGTGCGTGATGTAGCGCGAGCCCTTCACGGCGAACAGAAACCCTGCAGGTGTCTCGTCGTACCACTGCTCGTAGTACTCGGGACGCTGCAGCGAATAGAACGAGCCGTTGATCTCGACGGTGGGGAAATGCCGGCCGCAGAACTCGAGCTCGCGCCGCTGCGGCAGGCCCGCCGGATAGAACACCTTGCGCCAGGGGTCGTAGCGCCATCCGGAGATGCCGATCCGGATCATCGTGAGCTCAGGCGAACTTGAGCTGCTTCCAGGCGTCGAGCCGCTGCATGCGCGCAAGTGCCGCGTGGTCGGTGAGATCGAGCGAGAGCGGCATCAGCGATACGTAGCCCTGCTCAATCGCCCAGCGGTCGGTGCCTTCCTCGGTCGCCTGTACCGGCACCACGGTGAACCAGTAGTGCGTACGGCCCATCGGATCCTTGATCGGCACGACTCGCCCGTCGTAGTGGCGCAGCGACTGCCGCGTCCAGCGCGTGCCGCGCGGCGCCCGGGCGGGAAAATTGACGTTGACGAGGCAAAGGTCCGGGATTGCGAGCAGCATCTCGAGCACCGAGCCGACCCAAGGCTTGAGCAGCTCGAAATCGGGCTGCTCCTTCTCGGTGGCAGGCGCGCTGAACGCGATGCCGCGCAGCCCGAGCAGCGCTCCCTGCTTGGCGCCGGCGAGCGTGCCCGAGTGCCAGACAGCATTGCCGAGGTTCGTGCCGATGTTGATGCCCGAGAGCACCACGTCGACCTTTTCCCACAGGGTGCTGCCGAGCAGCACGCAATCGCCCGGCGTGCCGTTCACGCGATAGGCATCGATGCCCGGGATTGGCGTGCGCTTGTAGTTCACCGGCCGCGAGGCCGTGATCGAATGGCTGGCCGAGGACATCTCCACGTCCGGGGCGACGACCCGTACTTCGCCGAAGCGCGCGGCGACCTGCGCCAACGCGGCTATGCCCGGGCTATAGACACCATCGTCATTGGTGATGAGGATGCGCATTTGCCCTTGCCGCAGCAATTACCGTGCGCATCACGCTGATCCACAATCCGGCCGCCGGCCGCCAGCGCCGCGGCGAGGCGTCCAAGCTCATCGCGCTGCTTGGAAAGTGCCGGCCATGACGTGCGCTATCGCTCGGTGAAAGAGCCCGGCTGGAAGCGCGCGCTGAAAAAGAAAGCCGACCTGGTGGTGGTCGCTGGCGGTGACGGCAC
>DASSLQ010000278.1:0-6304 GCA_035689325.1 Burkholderiales bacterium
CGCCGGCAAGCTGAAGGTGATCGGCGAGCGCGTGAACGAGACGTTCGAGCTGCGGCGCGTGCGCCGCAGCCTGCGCATCGCCGACACGCCGCGCTGGCTCTACCTGCCGGGCGGCGGCGCCTGCGTGACGCAGGACAACGATGCCGTAGACCAGATCACGCGCACGGGCGGCTACGACCGCGTGCTGCAGGCGTGGGAATCGCGGCCGTGGCTCGCCGCGTTCGCGGTGGCGCTGGTCGCGCTCAGCAGCTGGCTTCTCATCGACCGCGGGCTTCCGCTCGCCGCCGACGAAATCGCGCGGCGCATTCCGCGCGAGGCGGAGACCGTCCTCGGCGAAAGCACGCTGCAGGGCATGGATCGCTTCCTGCTCCATCCCTCGAAGCTGCCGCCCGCGCGCCAGGAGGCGTTGCGCACCGAGTTCGCCGCGCTCGCGCAGCGCGCCGGCGACAGCACGCCCTACCGCCTCGAGTTCCGCGAGAGCCCGATCGGCGCCAACGCCTTCGCGCTGCCTTCCGGCGTCATCGTCATGCTCGACGGCCTGGTAAGGCTCGCAAGGCGCGACGATGAGATCCTCGGGGTGCTCGCGCACGAGCTCGGCCACGTGCATCACCGCCATACGATGCGGCGGCTGCTGGAAGGCTCGGGCACCGCTCTCGTCATCGCCGGCCTCACCGGCGACATCGCGTCCACCACGTCGCTCGCCGCGGCGGCGCCGACCTTGCTCATCCAGACGAAATACTCGCGCGCTGACGAGCGCGAGGCCGACGCCTACGCGGTGGCGCTCATGCAAAAGGGACAGCTCGATCCGCGCTCCCTCGCCACGATGCTCGGGCGGCTGGAAAACGGCTCGCGCCGCCATCGCCCCGCGCTGCCGGATTTCCTCTCCTCGCATCCGGCGCCCGAGGAGCGCAAGGCGCTCGCCCTGGCGGCATCGCGCCAGGCGGTCGAGCTCGAGGACGGCGAGCCTGCGCCGGTCGCGATTCCCGACTCGCGCCCCGAAGGCGCGGACCTCACGTGGGTGGGCAAGTCCGCGCCCCAGGGCAACGACGAGGCGAAGGGCGTGCCGGAGAAGAGCGGCCGATAGAATCGGGGGCTGGCGCCGAATTGCCGCGAAATCGGTGCCTGACCCGATTTCCGCATGCGCCTCTCGATCCTCGACCAGTCGCCGATCATCAGCGGCCACGACGCGCGGCGCGCGATCGAGGAGACGCTTGCGCTCGCCCGGCGCGCGGACGAGCTCGGGTACTACCGCTACTGGCTCGCCGAGCATCACGCGATCGCGGCGCTCGCCGATCCATGCCCGGAGGTGCTCGTTGCGCGGCTGGGCACGGAAACCCGGCGTCTGCGCGTGGGTACCGGTGGCGTGCTGCTGCCCTACTACAGCGCGTTGCGCGTCGCCGAAACGTTCCGCATGCTGGAGGCGCTCTATCCCGGGCGCATCGATCTCGGCATCGGCCGCGCACCCGGCGGCGATGCGCGCACGGCGCAGGCCATCGCGGGCGGCGGCTTTCCCGACGCATCGCAGTTCCCGCAGCAGGTCTGGCAGCTCGCTTGCCATCTCGACGGCACGCTGCCCGGCGACCATCCGTACAAACCCGTGCGCGTACAGCCTGAAGTGAGCACAGCGCCCGAGCTGTGGCTGCTCGGCTCCTCGGACTACAGCGGCGCGCTGGCCGCGCAGCTCGGCCTCGCGTTTTCGTTCGCGCATTTCATCAACCCGCGCGGCGGCGACGAGGTGACGCGCGCATATCGCCGCAATTTCCGCGCGGGGCGCGAAAGCGCGCCGCGCGCGATGGTGTGCACGTTCCTGATCTGCGCCGCGACGGACGAGGAGGCCGAGCGCCTGGCCGCGCCGATCGATCTGCGGCGCCTGCACATGGCGCTTAACGTCGACACGCCGATTCCGACGGACGCTGAAGCGGCGGGGCATCGCTTCACCACCGAGCAGCAGCGCTACGTGATGAGCCAGCGCGCGCGCGCGATCATCGGCAGCCCCGCGACCTGCCGCGCGGCGCTCGAGGAAATGGCAAGCCGCTACGAGGCCGACGAAGTGATGGTGCTGACGATCACCGGCAGCTACGCGACGCGCATGCGCTCGTACGAGTTGTTGATGTCGGTCTTTCAGTAAACTGACTGCGCGAATCGTGCTCACGTCGCTTCTTCCGCTACAACTTGTAGTGATGGACACAAGGCGGCTTTCTTGACTCATCGATGCCGCGGGACTAGGCTCGCCGATGCTCGAGTCCCTCTTCTTCCCCACCACTCAGTTAGGAGACCTCATGAACGTTTGGGCAAAAATAATCTCGCGCATTCTGATCGCGCTGATGATCTGGACGCCATACCAGATCGCAACCGCTGCAATGATCGGCACCGACCAGGTCGTCGCGTCGAGCTCGCAGGCCGACCGCACGACGGTGCTGAACTTCCTCAGCCGCTCGGACGTCGCGAACAAGCTCCACTCGCTCGGCATCGATCCGGCCACGGCAAACGATCGCGTCGCCGCGATGACCGACCAGGAGGTGCAGTCGCTCGCCGGCCGCATCAACAGCATGCCCGCGGGCGCCATGTCGAGCGGCGCGGCGGTCCTGCTGATCATCGTCATCGCCGCCGCGGTGTGGTGGTTCTGGCAGCGCTGAGCGCGCGTCGCCGCATCATGCCAAACGCCCGCTGGCTAGCGGGCGTTTTCATTTTGGGCGCGCTGTGCGGCTGCGCGAGCCTGTTTCCGCAGACCGCGTCACTGCCCAAGACGCTCGCGCCGGAGCTGCACGGCAAGGTCGAGCTGAAGCAGGTGCCGTTCTTCCCGCAGAGCGAGTACCAGTGCGGCCCGGCGGCGCTCGCCACGGTGCTGAACGAAGCAGGCGTCAAGGTGACGCCGGAAGATCTCGTGCCGGAGGTCTATCTGCCGGAGCGCAAGGGCAGCCTGCAGATCGAGATGCTCGCCGCGCCGCGCCGGCACGGGCTCGTCTCCTACCAGCTCGCGCCGCGCTTCGCCGATGTGCTCACCGAGATCGCGGCCGGCAACCCGGTCATCGTGCTGCAGAACTTCGGCGAGGACAGCTGGCACTACGCCGTGGCGGTCGGCTACGACTACTACTGGGGGAAGCTGTACCTGCGCTCAGGCGAGACCGAGCGCCAGGTGATGCCTTTCGCGATCAGCGAAGTCGTCTGGATGAAGGGCGGCTACTGGTCGATGGTCGTGCTGCCGCCCGATCGCATCGCGGCGACTGCCGACGAGTCGCGCTGGCTCTCGTCGGTGGCGGCGCTCGAGCGCCCCGATCCGCGCGCCGCGCGCACCGCGTACCAGACCTTTCTCAAGCGCTGGCCGGATAACGTGAACGCGTCCATCGGGCTTGCCAACAGCCACTATGCGCTCGGCGAGCTGCGCGAGGCGGAAGCCGTGCTGCGCCGCGCCGCTCAGCTCGCGCCCGATTCCGTGATCGTGCTGAACAACCTGGCACAGATCCTTGCCGACGACGGTCGCGACGCCGAGGCCTTGCAGTTCATCGAACGCGCGGCGGCGCTCGGCGGTCCCTTCGCCGGCACCGTGGAGGAAACGCGCAAGGCGATCCGCGCGCGCCTCAAGAAATAGTCCGCACGACGTTCCCCGCGTCGTCCAGCACCGCGATCTCCTCCTGGACGCCGTGGCGCTTGGCGCGATAGTCCGTGCGCGCAAATAGCGGATATACGCGCCGGATGCGTTCCTCGAGCGGCGGATGGGTCGCGAACCACCAGCTCGCCACCGCGGGAGCGAAAAACATGTGCGAGAGCGCGCTCGCATAGGCGGCGCCGATCGTGGTATGCACGCGTCGCGCAAGCAGCGTGTCGAGCGCGCCGGCGATGCCCTCGGGGTTGCGCGTGAACTGCACGGACGCGGCGTCGGCGAGGAATTCCCGCTCGCGCGAGATCGCCGCCTTGATCGCCTCCGCGACGAGTGTGCCGGGGAAGCCGATGAAGGCGAGAGCGGCGCCCGCAACCGCCGCCACCGCCGCGGCCCCGCGCTGATCCGGCGCCGTGTGCCGCATCTCTTCGCCGACCGAGAGCACCAGCGCCTCGCCGCGCTCGCGCAGCCACGTGAGCCCGCCGAGAATGGCGGCGAGGCGCACGTTGAGCGCCATGTCGCCGTTCAGGATGTGGCTGTACTCGTGGCCCATTACGCCCTGCAGCTCGTCGCGCGAGAGCTGCTCGGCCAGTCCCGCCGTGGCGATGATCACCGCATCGTCGGGCGAGTAGCCGGCAGCGAGCGCATTGACGCCGTGTTCCTGGTCGAGCAGGTATACCGGCGGCACGGCGATGCGCGAGGCGATCGCCATCTCCTCGACCACGTCGAGCAGCTTGCGCTCGGTGAGCGTGCAGTTGCCGGACTCGACATAGCGCGCGCCGAGCAGCTCGGCGATCGCCGGCCCGGCATCGCGCCACTGCCATAGCCGATAGAGCGACACCACAACGATGCAGCCGCCGAACAGGGCCGCGACCCAGGCGTAGAAGCGCCACGGCGCGAGCGCCGGTCCGCCCAGATAGCGCGAGAGGAGCGCGTACCCGATCGCCGCCGCCAGCACGTAACTGCCCGCCACTGCGCAGGCGGCGAGCACATACCACGCGACCAGCCATCGTGAGTGGCGCCGAGCGAGCTCCTGTTGCGCGTAGAAATCTATAGCGCGAGCGCCGTGGGGTCGATGGCGTCGATGAGCGGCGGCAACGGGCAGTCGAGCACCGCGCCGACGAGGCGCATGAGCTCCGCCTCGATGACGCGGATGGTGCCGTCCGCGCTCACCGTCGCGAAGAGGCCCTTCACCAGCCGCGCCTTCTCGAGCGGCCGCAGGCGCTTGAGCTCGCCGAGCGCGGCGCCGGCCGTGTCGAGCGTGAGCGATGCCGCCGGCGCGGCGTCGGGCAGGCCGAGCTCGGCGAGCCCGGCGCTCATCGCCGTGCGCAGCGCCTGCTCGCGCGCCCCGGTCGCGTCGGCGCGCACGCCGGCATGCGCGATGAGCGAGAGCACCACGAGCGCCTCGGCGTGCAGGTCCGCGATACTGCGGTCAGCCGCCGGCGGCCGGGCGGCAGGCGCGAGCTGGTGCTGCACGAGCGTCAGCACCGCGAACTCGTGCACGGTCATCCGCCGATCGGCGTTGATCACCGCTGCAAGGGCGCGCATCAGCTCATCCTTCGCGCTCTGGGGCGCCGCCTTGACCGCCGGCAGCGCGAGATCGACCACGGTGAGATGGAATGCCGGGCTCAGCACTCTGGTGAGCGCCGCGGCGCGGGCCGCGAGGTCGGCAAGCACGCCTATCCCCACCTGCTTCATCGCCTCGAGCTGCGTGCGCATCACGTCGTCCTTCGGCGCGAGGAGCAGCGCCACCAGCGCCGCGCGCGCGCCATCCGCGTCGCGCACCATTTCGCGCAGCGCCTCCGGCACCCGTGCGATGAGCCGCGCGGCGTAATCGATCTTGCCCGCGTCAAGCGTGCCCACGAGCTTGGCGCTGTCCGCTGCCGAGCGTCCCCAGGCGACGCCGGCGTCCGTGAGCCGCCGCCCGGCCGGCTCGGCGAGCCCGACTGCACCCGTCTCCTCCGGCAGCTCGGCGGCGACCGGCGCTACCACGCGCTGCTTGCGGTACGCGCTCGGCACAAACTGCGGATTCACGCGCCGGATGCGCTCCTCGAGCGGCGGATGCGTGTCGAACAGGCCGCCGAAATACACGCGGATCGCCTGCCCGAAGAACATGTGCGAGATGTCCTCGGCACGCCGGCCGGCGATCAGGGCACCCGCGCTCGACGCCCGGATCTGGTCGAGCGCGCCGCAGATGCCGTCCGGATTGCGCGTGAACTGCACGCTCGACGCATCGGCGAGGAACTCGCGCTGGCGCGACACCGCCGCCTTGATCAGCCGCGCGAAGAACAGGCCGACGTAGCCGATGATGAAGAGCGCGAGGCCCACGGCGAAGACCTGCCCCGCGCCCTTGCCTTCGCTCTTGCGCATGCTGCGCATGAGGAACGAGCCGATCGCGCCGATGAAGACGATGCCGGCGAGCACGCCGAGCATGCGGATGTTGAGACGCATGTCGCCGTTCACGATATGGCTGAACTCGTGGCCGATCACGCCCTGCAGCTCGTCGCGGCTGAGGCTCTCCAGCGCCCCGCGGGTCACCACCACCACGCAGTTGGTGGTATCCCAGCCGGCGGCGAAGGCGTTGATACCGTGCTCGGCGTCCATCACATGGACGGCGGGCACGCGCACGCCGGCGGCGATCGCCATCTCCTCGACGACGTTCAGGAAACGCCGCTCGAGCTGATCGCGTGTCGCGGGCTCTATGCG
>DASSLQ010000279.1:0-3718 GCA_035689325.1 Burkholderiales bacterium
ACCAGAGCCTGCGGCTCATCGGCGGCAAGCTCCTCTATATCGACGCGCAGGGCAAGCCGATCCCGCTCGAGGACCAGCGCACCGAGCCGACGCTCAAAGGCGCGTCATCCTACGGTCAGGAGCGGCTCGACCCGGGCCAGGACTCCTCCCAGCAGGTGGAAGCGGAGTTCCCGGTGGCCGCGCTGCAGATGAAGCGGCTGAAGGAGATCCGGCTCGAGCTGCAGTACATCCCGTCGGCGTACCGGCAGGAGACCATGAACTTCGGCGTTTCCGTCGCGCAGCCCCTGAAACCCTGAGCATGAATCCAATCACGTCATTCCTGGTCTTCGTCCTGATCCTGGCGGGCTTCGCCAGCGGCCGGTGGATGAATCTCTACCTCGCGTTCCTGTTCTTCGGGGCTGCAGCCATCGTCGCGCTGTCGTTGAAGGTGGCCAATGTCTGGCAGAAGTTCGTGATCCTGAGGATGGGAAAGCTGCAAGGTGTCAGGGGACCGGGCATCTTCGCCATCATCCCGATCTTCGACAACGTGGTTGCGGTGATCGACGAGCGCATCCAGACCACCGCCTTCAACGCCGAGCAGGCGCTCACCAAGGACACGGTTCCGGTGAACGTCGACGCGATCATCTTCTGGCACGTGCACGATGCCGAGAAGGCCGCCTTGGCGATCACTGATTATCGCCAGGCCATCGACCGCGTTGCGCAAACCTCGCTGCGCGAGATGATCGGCGCTTCGATGCTGGCCGCGCTGTTATCCGATCGCAAGGAGGCCGACGACCAGTTGAAGGAAGAGATCGGTGCGAAAACCGCCCCATGGGGCATATCGGTCAGCTCGGTGGAGATTCGCGACGTCGCCATCCCGGAGGCCTTGCAGGATGCGATGTCTCGCCAGGCCCAGGCGGAGCGCGAGAAGCAGGCGCGGGTGATTCTCGGATCGGCGGAAGCGGCGATTGCGGGAAAGTTCGTCGAAGCCGCGGATACCTATGCAGGGCATCCGGCAGCGCTGCAGCTTCGAGCCATGAATATCATTTACGAGACCACGAAGGAGCGGGGCACGACGATCCTGATTCCGACCTCGATGGTCGATACCCTGAACCCTTCCACGACGCTGGCACTCGCGTTTGCGAGCAAGGCCGTGCCTGATCCGCAGGTCGAGCTGCCGCCCAAGATCGGCGCCTGATTGAGGCCCGTCGGTACCGGCGCGTTTTTCGACTACGCCGCCGCAGCGGCGCGACGCGGTGCAGAACCGATGTGGTCTGACGGCCGCCGCGCCACCTCGCAGTACCGCCGCCATGAACCTGGACGCGACGGCGCGGCCGAGGAGCGCTGGTACGGCGAAGGCGGCAGCACGCAGACGCGGGTTGCTCGCCGTGCCATGAACCGGATGAATCCCGCACACTCCGCGTAAGCGGCGCTTTCTTAGCGCTGGCGCACGCCGGCGAGGTAACGCGCTCGCAGGTACATGCCCGGCGGCACAACCTCGTGGCCGCGCAGCCAGCCGGACAGGACTTCCACGGACACGCCGAGCTTCGCGGCGAGCGGCGCTTCTCCGCCGCAATCCTGCAGGGCGCGCGAAAGGGCCTGCATTTGGGGCGAGGGTTTGGCCATGGGCGGCATCTTGGCCCGGCGCGCGGGCCTCGCGCCGTGCGCTAGCGTACATAAGGCTCGCATTGCGTCCGCCAGCGCACGGAAGGCCGTTCGGGGCGCCAGCTCGACCACCCTGACGTCGATGACGAGGCAGCTGCGCTCGGCGATCGCGGCCGACGCGCAGCCGCCCAACGCGGACGGCAGAGCGAACGGCTGGGCGCGGCGGATCTCGGCGGATCTCGCCGCGGTGCTGCTCGACACCGTTGGCCTCGCCGCCACCATCGAATGGCACGCGCGCCAGTACCAGAAATGCACCGGCATTCTTTGCGAGCTGACGGTGAGGAGCGCCGCCGGCTGCGACCTGCCGGAGGACTATGCGGCGACGATCTTCGACATCTACAGCGAGGCGCTGAGCAATGTCGCGCGCCACGCGGGCGCAAGCCGGGTCGCGATCGGCCTCACCGTGACGCCGCACGAAGTCACCATGGTGGTGAGCGACAACGGCATCGGCCTGCGCGGCGAGGCGTGCGCTGCGGGCGCGAGCGGCATTGCCGCCATGCGGGAGCGCTCGCGCGCGCATGCGGGCGTATGCGAGTTCGCCGGCGTGCGCAACGCCGGCACCACCGTGACGGTCAGCCTGCCGATGGCGCCGGTGGCGCAATGACGAGTGTGTGCTCGCGCACAGACTGACGCGGCGGCTGTGCCGCAGGATCGGCCACCAAGGAGAAACACCATGTTCATGCGTTCAGCGATCGGCAGCGCCGTGTTTGCCGCAGTGACCCTCGGATGCACCCCGTCGCAGGCGCCGAAGAGCGCCGCGATCAATGACAAGCTCTATGCCGTGTCACCCGCCGATATCACGGTGAACGGCGGCCTCATAAAGGGCGCGCTCACCGAAATGAAGGTGGTCGAGCGCGTCGAGGACGGCTCGGGCCGCATCGACCAGCCGGCGCGGCTCACCGGCAAGCTCGTCCTCACCAACGTCTCGAAGGACCAGAGCCTGCGGCTCATCGGCGGCAAGCTCCTCTATATCGACGCGCAGGGCAAGCCGATCCCGCTCGAGGACCAGCGCACCGAGCCGACGCTCAAGGGCGCGTCGTCCTACGGCCAGGAGCGGCTCGACCCGGGCCAGGACGCAAGCCAGCAGGTAGAGGCGGAGTTCCCGGTGGCAGCGCTGAAGATGAAGCGCCTGAAGGAGATCCGGCTCGAGCTGCAGTACATCCCGTCGGCGTACCGGCAGGAGACAATGAATTTCGCCGTCTCGATCGCCCAGCCGTAGCTTGGACTGGAGCCGCGTCGAAACCGACTGGCAGCGCTTCAAGCACGCCGCCAAGCGCCGCTGGGATCGCCTCGGCGAGCAGCAGCTGAACGCCATCGGCGGGCGGCGGCACCTGCTCGCCGCGCGCATCCGCGACGCCTACGGCATCAGCGACGCCGAGAGCGAGCGCCAGGTCGCGGCATGGCAGGAGGAGCTGACTTAGGAATTCCGTACTTAGTACGTGATAGTTATTTCGTACTCAGTACAGAATTCGACGAGAGGAGCCGCAGGGCGCGCGCGAGCGTGAGCCCCTGCACGAGGATGGAGAAGAGCACCACCACGTAGGTGACCGTGATGATCGCGTCGCGCGGCGGCCCCGCGGGCAGCGCGAGCGCGAGCGCGACCGAGATGCTGCCGCGCACGCCGCCCCAGGTGAGGAGCGCGACCACGCGCGGCGGAAATTCCGCGCGCAGGCCGGGCAGCAGCGCGCCGACGCCCACCGAGGCGTAGCGCGCCGCGAGCACCGCGGGCACGGCGAGCGCCGCCGCCCAGGCGAAGGTGCGGTCGAACTCCAGCCGCAGCAGCTCGAGGCCCACCATGACGAAGAGCACCGCGCTCATGATCTCGTCGACGAGCTCCCAGAACTCGTCGAGGCGCGCGCGCGAGCGCGCCGTCATGGCGTGGCGGCGCCCGAGCGTGCCGATCAGCATGCCGGCCACGACGATGGCGATCGGGCCCGAGACGTGCAGCGCCAGCGCGAGCGCGTAGCCGCCCATCACCACGGCAAGCGTGAGGAGGATCTCGACCTTGTAGCTGTCGACCGCGGCGAGCAGGCGGTTCGCGCCGAGGCCGAGGGCGACGCCGAGGAGCGCGCCG